>NZ_CAKKTL010000289.1:0-5819 GCF_920664355.1 Protofrankia sp. CiP1_Cm_nod2 | reverse complement strand
CGCCAGGCCCGCACCCGCGCGGCCACGGCATGGGCCCGGCGCTCGTCGCGGGCGGCCGCGACCGCGCGCGGCTCGCCCGGCGTCGACGACCACTCCTCGATCGGCCAGCCGGAGCGGCGGGCGACCCGGTACAGCGGCAGGTCGGGGCTGACCGCCACCGGGTTGCCGACGGCACGCAGCATCGGCAGGTCCGACTGGCTGTCGGCATACCCCCACGACGCCCGCAGGTTCGCCCCCACCCGCCCCGCGTAGTGGCTCAGCCACGCCGCCCGGGCGTCCCCGACCAACGGCGCCGACGTCAGCCGTCCGGTGTAACGCCCGTCCGGCCCGACCGCGAGAGCGGTCGCGACGATCTCGTCGAACAGTGGTGCCAGCGGACGGGTGAGCACCGCGACCGCGCCGGTGAGCAGCACCGTCCGGTGCCCGGCCTCCCGGTGCTCACGGACCCGGCGGATCGCCGCCGGCTTGACCCGGCGCAGCAGGATGTCCCCGGCGACCTCGTCGACGAGACGGGCGAGCTCGTCGGGGTCGGCGCCGGCGTAGCGGGTGTACACCGCCCGGATGAGATGCCCCCGGTCCCGCTGTTCGGCGCGGATGTAGCCGGGCAGCGCACGGGCCAGCGAGGCCAGCTCCCGGCCGCGGGCCACGGTGTTCTGGTCGGCCAGCCGCAGCCACAGGTAGGACTCGATCACGGTCGAGGACACCAGCGTGCCGTCCAGGTCGAACACCGCCAGCGTGTCCGGCCCGCCGGCCGAGGCCGGAGCCACCCGGCGGGCCGGCGGCGGCGACGTGTCCGGCCCGCGGATGGTCGCCGTCACGCTCGGGATGTGGATGTCCTGCAGGTAGGTGTGCCAGTCGTAGCAGGCCGGGTCGAACCCGAACCGCTGCGCGTCGGCGGGCTCCAGCCCCTGGTGCAGGGCCCGGGTCGCGTCGTCGACGTAGACCAGCTCGGCCCGGGTGTAGGAGCGGTACAGGTCCTGGTAGCGGCGCAGGAACGACAGCCGCTCGTCGAGCTGCTCCAGGTCGCGGGCGGCCTGGCGGACCCGGTCGGAACGGGGCGCGTACGCCAGCGCCCGGCCGGCGAGCTCGGTGAACCGCTCCCCGCGGCGCAGCCTGCTCTCGACCGTCGCGGCCCCGGCGAAACGCCACTCGGCCGCGGCGACCGCGCCGCGGTTGCGGGCGACCAGCGGATGGCGCTGGAAGTACTCCCGGACATGCTCGTAGAGGTCCCGGAACAGCAGCGGGTTACGGAAGCCCGAACAGACCGTGTAGTAGGCCGGGGTGTCCGCCGGCGGGGTGGCCGCCGCCGCGGCGATGATCGCGTTGACCACCAGGTCGACCGGGATGATGTCGATGATGCCGTCGGGGGAGGCCGGGAAGTCCGGCAGCTCCCCGCGCGCGTAGGCGATGATCAGCGGCTCGGCCATCTTGAAGCCCTCGATCCACCCCGGGAACGGGCGGGCCAGCGCGCTTTCGATGATGGACGGGCGCACCACGGTCAGCGGCAGGCCGTCGCGGGAGTCCTCCAGGTAGCGCTCGGCGAGCGCCTTGGTGAAGGTGTAGCAGTCGGTCCAGCCCAGCACCCGGGCCCGTTCCCCGCCGATCTCGACGAGCCGGCGCTCCACCCACCGGCGGCGGTGGCGCTCGGCCTCGCGGGAGACCGTCTGGGCGCCGGCGCGCACATGATCGGCCTCGGCCCGCTCCCGGAAGCCGCGCAGCGCCTCGGGGGTACGGGAGGCGTCCTCGGCCGCCGCCCGTGCCCGCTGCGCGGCGGTCTGCTCCGCCCGCCAGTCGACGGTGTGCGCCAGCCGGCCCTCGGCCACGTGCCCGGAGCGCAGACCCGCCACGTACGCCGTGGAGATGTGCACGATGTGCGGGCGGGCGCCGCTGTCCCGCACCGCCCGCAGCAGCTCCTGGACCCCGCCGAGGTTGGTGGCGAAACCCGCGTCGATCGGCGGGTCGAAGGACACCTCACCGGCACAGTGGATCACGACGTCGATGTCCGCCGGCAACGTCGGCATCCGTTCCAGGTCACCCTCGAGCACGGTGACCCGCTCGCGCAGCGCCCGCTCGACCCCGTCCGCGCCGACCTGACCGCGCCAGGCGGCGAATGCCGGTTTGGCAACCAGCGCCGCGAACCGGGCCTGACCGCTACGGCCGGCGCGCGGACGGACGAGGGCGACCACCTCGGTGCCGGGCAGATCGGACAGCAGCCGTTCGAGCAGTGCCTCGCCCACGAAGCCGGTCGCTCCCGTGACAAGGACGCGCTTGCCCGCGAGCCGCTCGGGCAGCCCCACCGCCTCACCTCATTCCGTCATCGGGATTGCGTTCCGTTATCGGGGTTGCGTTGTCGGGACGCCGGTGGGCCACGCGGTGAGGACACCGGCGCGGGGCCGCGACCGGCTCACGCCGGTGAGGCTGCGTCCCCTTTCGCCCAGGTCTGCCTCGTCCGGTGCCGACCGGCCATGGAGCGGGTACGGGTGGACATTACAAGCACAGCCGCGACAAGTGACACAACCGACGTGGCCGGCACCGCAGCCAGGGCGTGTCCGCCCGGCTGCCGGCCAGCCGCCGCCCGGCTGCCGGGCAGCCATCCGTCAGACGTGCCCGAGGGCCGCGACGAGCCGGTCGCAGGCCTTCTCCACACCCCACCGCCGGGCCAGCGCGGCCAGTCCCGCGCTGTCGGCGGGCCGGGCGGGCAGCCGGTCCGGCACCGGCGGCAGGCCGACGTCGGTGACGACCCGGACCACCGGCACGGCGGCGTCCAGGTAGGCCGCGGCCTCGATGATCCGCTGCCTGCTCCGGCCCGGGAAGCCTGCGATCTCCCCTCGCGCGGCCGCGGCCCGGACCGCCGCCAGCGACCCGAACCTGCTCAGCAGCGCCGCCGCGGTCTTCGGGCCGATGCCTGACACACCCGGCAGCCCGTCGCTGGGGTCGCCGCGTAGCACCGCGAAGTCGGCGTAGGCCCGGCCGGGGATGCCGAAACGGCTGGCCACAGCCGCCTCGTCGATCACGGCGAACCGTTCGACCGCGTAGCGCACCCGTACCGGCCGGGAGTCGTCGACCAGCTGGAACAGGTCCCGGTCCCCGGTGAGCACGTCCACCTCCGCCTGGTCACGGGTGGCCAGCGTGCCGATGACGTCGTCCGCCTCGTAGCCGGCGGCCGACACCCGGGGGACGCCGACGGCGTCCAGGACGGCGTCGATGACCGGCAGCTGGGCGGTGAGCTCCGCCGGGACGTCCTCGGCCCACCCGGCGCTCCCCGCGCTCCCCGCGCTCCCGGTGCCGCCGGTGCCACCGGCGGCCACCCGGTGGGCCTTGTACGACGCCAGCAGCGCGACCCGGAACGGCGGGCGCCAGTCCGCGTCGAAGCAGGCCACCAGCCGGGTGGGACGGATCTCGACGATCTGGCGGGCCAGGGTGTCCAGCAGGCCGCGCACGGCGTTGACGGGTGTCCCGTCCGGGGCGCGCACCGACCGCGGCACCCCGTGGAAGGCGCGGAAGTACAGCGACGGGGTGTCCAGCAGCATCAGCCGACCGGCGGTGGAGGTACGCACCCGGACAGGGTGACATCCCCTGCCGCGTACCAACATCCGCCTCTTCGCGTATCGACATCCACCCAGCACACGACCACGGTCCGTGATCTGCGTACGCTCCGGATCGTGCTGGAAGACCTTGACCGTGAGATCGTCCGTCTGCTGTGCCGGGATGGCCGGATGAGCTACACCGACCTGGGCCGGTCCACCGGCCTGTCCGTGTCCGCGGTCCATCAGCGAGTACGCCGCCTGGAACAGCGAGGCGTGATCACCGCGTACACGGCCATCGTCGACGCCGCCGAGATCGGCCTCCCGCTCACCGCGTTCGTATCGATCAAGCCGATCGACCCGAGCCAGCCGGACGACGCCCCGGAGCGGCTGCGGGACCTGACCGCCATCGAGGCCTGCCACAGCGTCGCCGGTGAGGAGAGCTACCTGCTCAAGGTCCGCGTCGGCACCCCGGGCGACCTGGAAAGCCTGCTGCAGCAGATCCGGGCCGCGGCGAACGTGTCGACCCGCACCATGGTCGTCCTGTCCACCCCGTACGAGGCACGGCCACCAGCCATCTGACCGGACCATCCGGCCTGGCCGTCCGAATGTCATGGCCGACGTCACGGCCATCCGGCGCCAGCCGTCCGGCACAGGGTATCCGGCATGTGATTTTCGCAACCGCGGATTCCGAGCCGTTCCGTCGGCCGTGATTCCCGACGACACGGCCGGCTGTCGTGAGCCACGGCGTCCGGCCCGGTCGCGGGCGGGCACACTTTCAGGTGTGACGGACATGTCGTCGAACCCAGAAGCGGCCGGCCCGGCCAGCCCGCCGAACGACAACGGACAGGACGGACAGCCGGTGGGCACCCGGGCAGCGCGTGCCGGGGCGGCGGGCCCCCAGGAAGCAGCGGCCGGGCCGGGGAGAGCCGGGCCGCACGGCGCCCGGCGCGTCCTCTACCGCGGCGGGCAGATCCACAGCCCGGCGTCCCCGTTCGCGACGGCGATGCTGGTCGAGGACGGCCGGATCGCCTGGCTCGGCTCGGACGCGGCCGCCGGCGCACTGGCCGCCGAGAAGACCGTGGACCTCGACGACGCCCTGGTCGCCCCCGCGTTCGTGGACGCCCACGTGCACGTGACCGCCACCGGGCTCGCCCTCGACGGGCTCGACCTGTCCGGGGCACCGTCCCTGGCCCACGCCCTCGGCCAGCTGGCCGAGCACGTCCGGCGCCAGCCCACCGACGTGGTGCTCGGCACCAACTGGGACGAGACGGCCTGGCCCGAGGGCCGGGCGCCCACGGCCGCCGAACTCGACCGGGCGGCCGGCGGCGCGGCCGTCTACCTCTCCCGCGTCGACGGCCACAGCGCGGTCGTGTCGTCCACGCTCGCGGCCCGCTGCGACGCCCCCGGCCGGCCGGGCTGGCTCGGGGACGGCCGGTGCCGGGGCGAGGCCCACCACGCGGCCCGCACCACCGCCTACGACAGCGTGTCCGCCGGCCAGCGGCGGTCCGCCCAGCGCCGGGCCCGGGCACAGGCCGCAGCCCTCGGCATCGCCGCCCTGCACGAGATGGCCGGGCCGGAGGTCTCCAGCGCGGACGACCTCGCCGGCCTGCTCGCGCTCGCCGCCGCCGAACCGGGCCCCGCCGTCCACGGCTACTGGGCCGGGGACATCGACACCGCCGTCGCCCTCGGCGCCGGCCTCGGCGGCGACCTGTTCGTCGACGGCTCACTGGGATCCCGCACCGCCGCGCTGCGCGCCCCCTACGCGGACGCCCCCACCGGCGGCGCGGGCACCGGCCGCCGTGCCGGGGCCGACGGTGAGGCCGCCGGCAACCGGGGCCTGCTGCACCTGGATGTCGACGCCGTGTCCGCGACGGTCGTGCAGGCCGCCGAGGCCGGTCTGCAGGCCGGCTTCCACGCGATCGGGGACGCCGCCCTCGACACCGTCCTCGACGGCTTCGAACAGGCCGCCGACAAGATCGGCCTGCCGCGGATCCTGGCCGGCCGGCACCGCGTCGAGCACTGCGAGATGGCCGACGCCGCCCAGATCGCGCGGATGGCCCGCCTCGGCCTGACCGCCGTCGTGCAGCCGGCCTTCGACGCCTGCTGGGGCGGCCGGGACGGCATGTACGCCCAGCGGCTGGGCGCCGGCCGGGCGGGCGCGATGAACCCGTTCGCCGCGATGGCCACCGCGGGTGTCGTCCTCGCGCTGTCCTCGGACGCCCCGGTGACCCCGCTGGACCCGTGTCTCTTATACACATCTCCGAGCCCACGAGACAAGAGGCAATCTCGTAT
>NZ_CAKKTL010000288.1:0-5828 GCF_920664355.1 Protofrankia sp. CiP1_Cm_nod2 | reverse complement strand
CGCAAGGGCGACGCGTCCTACTTCACCATCACCGTCGGTGATCGGAGTGCTGAGAACGCGGTCTGGGCCTACCCGGATCCGATCCCCGAGGCGGCCGAGCTCGCCGACCATGTCGCCTTCTACTGGGACAGGGCCGATGCCTGGTACGAGGAGGACGAGGAGGTCTTCGTCCACCCCCGCGACCCCTACAAGCGTGTCGACGCGCTGCCCTCGTCGCGGCACGTCGAGGTCCGTGTCGGCGGCGAGCTGTTGGCCGACACCCACCATCCGACCCTGCTCTTCGAGACCGGGCTGCCGATCCGTTACTACCTGCCCAAGCTCGACGTGCGATGGGACCGGCTGACACCGGCACCGACCCGCACCCGCTGCCCGTACAAGGGCGAAGCGCGGTACTGGTCTCACGAGAGACCGGACGGTACGCGGATCGACGACATCGCGTGGAGCTACGCCGAATCCATTCCAGAGATCCCGAAGATCGCTGGTCTTGTCGCGTTCTTCAACGAGCGGGTCGACCTGACCGTAGACGGTGTCCGCCAGCCGCGCCCCAGCACGCCCTGGTCCTGACCGGCGTATCGGCCTCGTACTTCACATATCTGTCCGCATCTGCCCGTATCTGTTGTTATTCATCCCACGGTCCGTTCGCGCCTCGCCCTGACAATTCGCTCCCGATCTCGACATCCCGGCACCGCAATCCCCGAGACATCCCCGGAGGGACATCCGCCATGAGCGACACGATTCCCGTCATCGACTTTCAGGCGGCCCTCGCCGAGGACGCCCCCGCCGGCCTGCTGCGGCGGATCCGCGACGCGGCCGAGAGCATCGGACTGATCCAGGTGGTCAACCACGGCGTCCCGCAGGACCTGATCGAGGACTTCGAGCGGCGGATCGGGCGCATCCTGCGGCTGCCCCGCGCCGAGAAGGCCACGCTTGCCAGCCCCACCGGGCATCCCTACCGCGGCTGGCGCCAGTGGCCCGACGACTTCGGCCGCCTGGAGCTCGAGCGGTACTCGATCGCCCAGTTCGACAACCCGGCCGATGCCGCCGCTGCCGGGGTCAGCCGGCGGTGGCTCGGGCTCTACGAGCACGCCAACGTCTGGCCACCGCAGGACCCCGGCCTGCGCGAGGTCACCTTCGCCTACATCGACGCGGCCGTCGGCCTGGCCCGGCGGGCGCTGGGCCTGTACGAGCGGATCCTCGGCCTGCCCGCCGGCGGCTTCCCGCACGACGAGCCCCACTACACCAGCTTTGTCGTCAACGACTACCCGACCTGGACCTACCCGGACACCGCCTCCGACGAGGACAAACTCCTGCTGCTGGAGCACACGGACACCTCGGCCGTGACGATCCTGCACCAGAGCGGCGACTACACCGGGCTGCAGGTGCAGCTACCCGACGGAAGGTGGATCCCGGTGCCTGCCGTGCCCGGCGCGCTGCAGGTGTTCTCGGGGACGATCCTCACCCGCTGGACCAACGGCCGGCTACGTCCCGTCCGCCACCGGGTCGTGGCCGGCGGCACGGTGACCCGACGGTCCATCGGGATCTTCTACCATCCGAGCCTCGACACCGTGCTCGAGCCGCTGCCGGCCTTCGCCGGCGCGGACGGCACCGGCTTCGAACCGGCGGTGCTGGGCGAGCTCACCGAGAACGGGGTCGAGGACTACCTCAGGACCTACGGCCGTCCCGATCAGATAGCGGCCTGGCGGGAGGGCCGGCCGTACGTCTCCGAGCTGGCGGAAACCTCGGCCGGACGCTGAACCGCCCAGCGGGAGGGGCGAACGGATCCGATGATGCGTGTTTCCTGGCCTGTCGGGCCAACGACCTTCCGCCTGTCATGCAACGTCGCGTGGCTAGAATCGCAACAGCTTGTGCGGAGGATATGGACGTTTTCATGATGGTGGGCGGTAGTTGGTGCCGTCCGGGGGTGAACGCCGAGCCGTGATCGTCGATCGTGCGCGGATAGGCGCCGCGCTGCCCGCCTACGAGCTGGGCACCCAGCTCGGTACCGGCGCGTTCGGGCTGGTGATCGAGGGCCGGCACCGCCGGCTGGAGCGGCCCGTGGCCATCAAGGTGCTGGCCGCGGCCCAGGAGGGCGCGGGCACCGATTTCGCCGCCGAGGCGCGGCTGCTCGCCGGCATCGACCACCCGCATGTGGTCCGGGTCTACGACTACGTCGAGACCGTGGACCTGCATCTGATCATCATGGAGCTGCTGGGCGGGGGGACGCTGACCCGCCGCCGGGTGGGCCTGCCGCCCGAGGACGCCTGCGCGGCCGGGCTGGCCGTGGCCACGGCGTTGTCCTGCGCGCACGGCCAGGGGATGCTGCACCGCGACATCAAGACCGACAACATGCTCTTCGACACCACGGGCCTGCTGAAGGTCACCGACTTCGGGATCGCGAAGATCGTCGAAGGGACGGCGGCCACCGCCAGCGCGCTCGTGGGCACCCCCGCCTACATGGCCCCCGAGCAGATCACCGGTGGCCGGCTGGGCCCGGCCACCGACCTGTACGCGCTGGGGGTCGTGCTCTACCACCTGCTGACCGGCGCGGCGCCGTTCGACCCGAAGCTGCCGGTGCGCGCGCTGTGGCAGCAGCACCTCGACGTCGTCCCAGCGTCGCCGACAGGGGTGCCCGCCCCGGTCGCGGAGGTCGTCCTGCGCGCCCTGGCCAAGGATCCGGCCGCCCGCCAGCCCTCCGCCCACGCCTTCGCCCTCGAGCTGGCCCATGCCGCCGCCGACGCCTACGGCCCGGGCTGGACCACCCGCTCCAGCATCCGGCTGCGCCTCGACGACGACATCCGTCAGGCCGCCGGCCACGTGCCGGCACCCGGCGAGCGGGTGCCGCCGACGGCCAGGTATGTACCCACAGCGCCACCGCCACCGGCTGACGCCTTCAGGCCCGCGGGGCCGCCGCCACCGGCAGGTGCCTTCAGGCCCGCGGCGGCCCCGCCACCGGCAGGTGCTTCCGACAAGGCAGACGCTTTCAGGCCCGCGACGCCACCGCCGGCGGCAGATGTCCTCAACAAGCAGGAGACACCCGCGTACCAGGCCCGTGGCCACGAGCCGCGCCTGAGAGCCGGCCGTGGCGCCGATACCGGCGCGGACAGCACAGGTATCGGCGCCGGCTATGGCGCGCAGGGCACGCAGCCGCCCTGGCCGCACCAGGCACAGCCGCCATTGCCAGGCACGTTGCCCTTCCAGCCGCCGGCCGTACCCCCTGGTGATGGCGACCGGGGCCGTAGGCCTCGGCGCCGGCTGCGGTGGGCGGTCGTGACCGCTTTCCTGCTGGCCGCCGTCATCGCCGCGGTCGTTTCCCTGGCCACCCTCACCGGCACCGGTGACGGCGAAGCCTCGCTGGCGAGCGCAGGGGCGGCCGG
Source organism: Protofrankia sp. CiP1_Cm_nod2 (assembly GCF_920664355.1). Lineage (NCBI taxonomy): Bacteria > Bacillati > Actinomycetota > Actinomycetes > Frankiales > Frankiaceae > Protofrankia > Protofrankia sp. CiP1_Cm_nod2. Next base: position 2,454 of record NZ_CAKKTL010000288.1, on the reverse strand, counting down.
CTCGCGCGGCCCGATTGTTTCGCCGTCCTCACCAGGATCGTCTGCTTCGTCGTCATCGAGAGGCTCATCGGATTCGTCCGCCTCATCCGCATCATCACCTTTGCCGGTTTCATCGGTTTCGGGCGACGCCGTTTCTGGAGCCGCCGGAGGCGCCAGTCCGTCGGCGCTCTCCGGGACGAGGCCATGGTCCGAGGCGACCGCGGTGCTGACCGCGACGGACGGCGTGGCCACCTCGGTACGGGCCGAAACACTGTCCTACTGCATCTCCGTGGGGCACGGCATCACGCTGTCCAGCGGCCAGGACATCCCGTTCGAGAAAATGAGAAGCATAGAGGTGCTGCGCTCGGACGAGCAGTTCACCCCGAACGGCAAGGCCGACCTGGTCGTCACCCTGCTCACCGGCCAGACGGCGCGGGGTGGCATCGGAACCGGCTGCGATTTCTTCGGCACCAACGACCTGGGCCGTTTCAGCATCTACCCGAACCGCCTGAAGCGAATAGACTTCCAGCGATAGAATCTCGGCCGGGCCGTGGACGCTGTCCGCGGGCTTCCGTACGGGCACGATCCGGACGAGTTCGTCGTTCGGTACGTTTTTCGGCCCGGCTGGCGTACATGGCAACAAACATACGGCGATCTTTTTCGCAGCCTGTCAACGAATGTCGTCGCCGGCGTGGCCGCTGATGATTAGCTGACCGTTGCTCCGTGCGTGTCCGGCGGCGGGCGGACGTTGCCCGCGCGATCCGGGGCCGGCCGGGTACGGCTTCGGGGCGGTCGCGATCTTCCTGTGTCCGGTGTCCTGTGCTGCCGCGTCGGGCCGCCGTGTCCGCTGGGCCGGTAACGTTGTACTGGTCATGACCGTGTCCCTCGACGGCCATCCGTGGCCGAGCTCCGGCAGCCGCCGTACGTCTCGGCAGTCCGACCTGTTCGACCGGCTCGTCGAGATTTTCCTGCGTGAGGGGTTCGCGCACTTCACACTTGCTGATCTTGCCGCGCGGCTGCGCTGCTCGAAGTCGAGCCTTTACACGCTGGCGCACAGCAAGGAGCAGCTTGCCGTCGCGGTCGTCGTCCACTTCTTCCGTGCCGCCGCGGCCGAGGTGGAGCGGCGGGTGGCCGAGGTCGTGGATCCGGGTGCGCGGGTCGGCGCTTATCTGGCGGCCGTGGCGGAGGAGCTGAAGCCGGCGTCCGAGGCCTTCCGGCGGGATCTCGCAGCCTTCCCGCCGGCCCGCGACGTCTACGAGCTCAACACGCGGGTCGCGGCGGCGCGGATTCGTACGCTCGTCGCCGAAGGGGTGGCCGGCGGGGCTTTCCGTGATGTGCACGCGTCCTTTGTCGGGCATGTCGCGACCCTTGCGATGGTCGCCATTCAGCAGGGCGAGATCGCGGGTGTCACCGGCCTCTCCGATGCCGACGCCTACGCCGAGCTGGCGAAACTGCTGCTGCACGGGATCGTCCAGGACGCGGATACGGACGCGGATGCGGACGCCGCCGAACAGCCTTGCCTGACCGAACGGCCAGCGGCCTGCCCGGCTGACTGACGGTGTGAACGGAGTGGCGGCCCGCCGGGGCGCGCGTGCCGGGCCGGGGCGAGGAGCTGTCAGGAGCAGGCGAGGTGCCGGCTGATGACCAGCCGCTGGATCTGGTTGGTGCCTTCGAAGATCTGCATGACCTTGGCTTCGCGCATGTACCGTTCGACCGGATAGTCGTGGGTGTAGCCGGCACCGCCGAACACCTGGACGGCGTCCTCGGTGACTTTCATGGCGGCGTCGGTGGCGACCAGTTTGGCGATGCTGGCCTGGCGGGAGAACGGCAGCCCAGCGTCGCGGCGGCGGGCGGCGGCGAGCGTGGTGGCGCGTGCCGACTCCACGGCGGCGGCCATGTCGGCGAGCAGGAAACCGAGCCCCTGGTGCTCGATGATCGGTTTGCCGAAGCTCGTGCGCTGCCGGGCGTAGGCGACCGCGTCGTCGAGGGCGCGCTGGGCCAGGCCGACGGCGGTGGCGGCGATCCCGAGACGGCCGGAGTCCAGCGCGGACAGGGCGATCGACAGCCCCTGCCCGGGCTGTCCGACCAGCCGGTCGGCGGGCAGCCGGACGTCGGAGAAGTTCACGATGGCGGTGGGGGAGCCCCGCAGCCCCATCTTCCGCTCCGGCGGCTGGGCGGTCAGGCCGTCGCTCGTGGCGTCGGCGACGAAGCAGGAGATGCCGCCGGAGCGGTCGTCGGAGGTGCGGGCGAAGACGGTGTAGAAGTCCGCCGCCCCGCCGTGGGTGACCCACGCCTTGGTCCCGGTCAGCAGGAAGCCGCCGTCCGTGGTGGCGGCCGCGCGGGTGCGCATCGCGCTCGGGTCCGAGCCGGCGTGCGTCTCGGACAGGCAGTAGGCGCCCAGCAGGTCGCCATCGAGCAGCCGCGGGAGCAGGGTCGCGCGTTGTTCCGGGCTGCCGGCGATGGCCAGCGGGTAGC
>NZ_CAKKTL010000287.1:3857-6765 GCF_920664355.1 Protofrankia sp. CiP1_Cm_nod2 | reverse complement strand
GGGCGCGGGGCCGGCCGCGCCGCCGCGGCGGCGGTGTCGGCGGCCGGCGGGCGGGCCAGCAGGGTGTCGACGTGCTCGCGGGCGGCCCTGGCGAGCCGGTCGTCGTAGCGGGCGGTGTAGCGGATCGTCATGATCACGTCGGAGACGGTCGAGGTGTCGAAGCTGTTGGAGTCCTTCGGCAGCCGCAGGGTCCAGCGGCTGATCAGCCCGGCGTTCTCGAACGGCAGCAGGCGGTCGTCGTTCTGGCCGCCGTCGAACAGGCCCTGGTCGTTCTGCCCGTGGCTGGTGACGATGGAGCCGCCGGCCCGGCCGCTGGGCTCGAAGCGGTTGTCGTCGTCGCCGGTGGGGGCGTAGGCGTCGCCGTTCGCGCCGGACGCCGGGTCGGCGGAGCGCCGGATCCGGTCGGCGTCGAGGGTGAGCCGGGCGTTGACCGACGTGTAGGGGCCGGTGATGCACGGGATCGTCAGCGCGACGGTCCTGATCCGGCGCTGGTAGTGCCCGGGGAAGTCGAGGTCGAACAGCCATTCCGGCAGGACGAAGGTGGCGGTGCCGTGGGTGACGAGGTCGGCCAGCGCCGCCGGGTCGAGCAGCCGCAGCGACACCGGCCTGGTGACCTCGTGCAGGCGGTCGTCGTGGTCGAGGCAGGCGGCGTCCATCGTCCTCAGGTCGGCGACGAGCCGGTCGGCGGCGAGCAGGCCCTTGCGTTCGCTGTCCCACACGCCGGCTCTGACGAACGTCCGGTCGTAGCGGTAGAGCTCCTGCTGCCAGGCGCGTTCGGCCTGCCGGGCGAGCCGGAACGCCAGGTTGTACAGCTCCCGGTACATCGCGGTCAGTTCGCGGGCCTGCCAGGAGAACAGGTCGGCGCTGGTGAACTTCGAGGTCATCAGGTCGAGGACGGCGCGGCTTTCAGTCAGCTGCTCGACGCTGTTGTCGTGTTCCCGCTGCGCGGCGGCCTTGCGGACGGCGGCGGCCCCGGCGAGCGTGAACAGGTGGTCCATGTCGGCCGCGGCCAGGTCGCGCTGGAACTCCCAGTCCTGCCGGCGCCATTCGTGATCGGCCCGCAGGCCGGCTTTCGTCCCCTCGGAGTGGTCGATCGACGCCTTGATCTGCGCCAGGACCGCGGCGGTGTTGACGACGGCGGCCAGCTGCTGGCCGCCGTGCTCGGCGCCGAAGATCCACGGGCCGAACTTGGCCTGCGGGATGGCGTTCAGCAGCGATGTCGTGGCCTGGATCGACGTGGAGACGATGTTCCAGTCGGTCGCGCTTGTGATCTTGTCGAGCTGTTTCTGGTTGTCGCTGGCCGGGCCCTGGTCCCGCTCCCATTCCACCAGCAGCGCGAGGTAGTGCCGGTGGCGGAGGCCGGCCGCGTGATGGGCCGCGGCCGCGGCGTCCTCGTCGAGCTGCGCGGCCTTCAGATGCTGGTCACGTATCGCGGTCATACGCTCGAGGAGCTGGGTCTCGTGGGTCGCCCGCAGGACGGCGAGCTGTTCGGCGTCGCGTTTCTCCAGCGCGGTGAGCAGGGCCTGGCCGAGCTGGCGGGCTTCCTGGGCCAGGTCGAGGGCGCGGGCGAGCAGGGTGTGGAACCGGTGCCGCGGCGGCGGCGCGGACAGTTCCGCGAGCGCCTCGTCCAGGGACATGCCGGCGGCGAGCAGCCGGGCGATCCGGGCCGGGTCGAGCTGGCGTCCCCACAGGTCGGTGACCCGCGGGTTGCCCTGTAGGTCGAGGCTGTTGCGCAGCTTGTGCAGCCGGTCGTCGACGATGTCCCAGTAGCCGGCGAGCCGGTCGTTGCGGGGGACACAGAAGTAGGGCACGGTCGCCAGGGAGAGGACCGTCGCCGGGACCGGCGGGCCGGCCTCCCGGACGCCGTCGGGCACGGTGACGAGGTGTTCGGCGGCGACGAGGGCGTTGGAGAAGCCGCCGAACGTCGCGCCGAGAGTGCGGTAGGTGTGCGCGGGGGGCGCGTCGTGCGGTGGCAGCTGCGGCTGGGCCGGGCCGAGCATGTCCTGGGCGTAGGCGTAGTAGCCGTAGGCGAGGTTCAGTTCCTCGCTGGTGCCCGCGGCGAAGTGGCGGTCGCCGGCGTCGAGGAGAAGGTCGAGGTAGTCCATGAACACGGCCTTCTGGTAGGCGACGGTCCGCAGCGACGCCACCGCGTGCGGGTCGAAGGGATGCTCCCGCCAGCGGGCGACCTGGAGCTGGAAGGCGGGGTCGGCGGTGTTCGCCAGCAGCGACTCGATCCGCTGCTGGCGGTAGTCGGCGCGGGCGCGTTCGTAGAAGGGCCGGGTCTGCCACCGCGAGCGGACCGGGTCCGGGGCGTCCCCGGGCACCATAGCCGCGCAGGACGGGTCGAAGATCGTCCGTAGCCAGCGCAGCCCCGCGTCGAACTGGCCGTTGGACCGCAGCCGCGCCGCCACCAGACGAACGGCGTGGAAGAACAGGTCCCAGTTGTACGAGCTGTAGGCGCCGGCGGGGGAGAAGTCGAGGTCCTCGGCCGGATGCGGCTGTCGCACGTACAGCGGTGACGGGTTGTAGGCCGTCCTGAAGTCGAACCGCCGCCCGGTGTCCGGCCACGGCTGGAAGTTCCAGGGGGCCACCTGGAGGCTGCGGGCCAGCATCCCCTCGACGCCGCCGACCGCCAGCGCCTGGATCAGCGTGGGCAGGAAGGGGTGGTAGAAGGCACCGACGGTGACCGACGGCAGCGACAGCTTGCCGATGGTGCCGAACACCCCGCTCGTGACGATGTCGGAGACGGCGAACCGTGACGCCAGGCTCATGGCCGAGCCCGGCCCCGGGGCCGACATGACGCTGGACGCCTGAGGAACAACGGTCGGTGGCAGGACGAGCGGTTGCAGTCCTGTCGGCGTGGCGGTAAGCATCCGGTTCGTCACCGTAACCGTCACTGTCGGGCCTG
>NZ_CAKKTL010000287.1:1150-3264 GCF_920664355.1 Protofrankia sp. CiP1_Cm_nod2 | reverse complement strand
ACGTCCGGCAGGGACGGCACCTGCCCCGCGGCGGGCAGCCCCGGCGCGGACGACGATGCCTGGAGCTCCTGCGTCCCGGCAGCGGGATACAGCGGGACAGGCAGCGCGTCGACCGCTGCGTCACCCAGCACGGCCCGCAGGGCGGCCAGCCTGTCGTCACCGGGACGTATGCCGCCCAGCTCCTCGGCCTCACCGGGCCGGAGCGCGTGGTACTGCGCGGGCAGCACGACACCGGCGCCGCGCAGTGCCCAGTCCTTCGGGACCGCGAGCGGGCTCATCCGGCCGCCGGCGGCGAAGAACGTCCGGTCGGCGTCGGCGACGAACAGGTCGGAGCCGACGTCGAGCCCCCAGCTGGCGGACTCGACGGTCACGTTCAGTCGCCTACCCGGAGCCAGCAGCGTGTAGGACGAGGACGGGGCGGAGCCGACCACGAGCGACGCGCCGACGACCCGGCCGCGCCGGTACACCATGCCGGGCGGGTTGTGGGTGAGGGGCTGCGTGCCCGTCACCGCCTCGGCCGTCAGACCGGCCGGCCGCAGCCGGAACCGGCCGACCGGCACCTCCGAATACGACAGCAGCGCCGGCGGCGGGGTCGTCACCGCGATGACGAGCTCGGCGGGCGTCACACTGCCCAGGCGCAGCCCCACCAGGCCGGTGGCCCGGCCGACGGTGACGTAGGCGCCGTCCGCCGCGTCACTGAGCTGTTTGGGCAGCCACTTGCCGTGGCGGCGTTCCGTCCAGGCCAGCAGGACGCGGGCCGACGGCGGCGGCTGGGGCGTGACCTGCACCTCCGTCAGCCTGCGCGGCCCGGTCTGGCCGCCGCCGGACGACGGGACGTCCGGGTCCGGCGTCACCACCGGCCAGAACAGCAGCAGCCGGCGGTTCCACACCACCGGGACGACCTGGTCGTAGCCGATGTCGACCGGGATGACCTCCCACGGCGACCACGCCCCGTCGTCCAGGGTGCGGTAGTAGTACGTGTACGGAGCGGTACCGGAGCGGGCGACCACGTGCAGCACGTCCCGCTGCACCCCGAGGGCGGTCGAGGCGACCCGCTCCCGGTGGAAGCCGAGCACCTGCGGGCGGGCGATCTTCTCCAGTTTGTCCAGGTAGGCGCGGAACGCCTCCTCGGCGGCGTCGTCGGTGAGGCCGGACTGCAACAGGTCCGACTCCAGCTCGGCGAAGAACGACGACCTGCCGATCCGGGCGGCCGGGTCCGCGTAGTTCTCGGTGTGCGTGAAGATCCGGCGCTGGGCCTCCCACACCCGGTAGCGGCCCATCCACACCCACTGTGACCAGCCCTCGTCCGCCTTCGCGTCCGGCCGCATCCCCGGGCCCTCCCGGCCCAGCTCACAGCGCTGCACGAACATCTGCACCGAGTTGAGGGCCTGCCGGATACGGGTGGTGATCTCCTGGGGGCCGATGAGGACGTCGACGAGCAGGCGGGCCGACAGCGCGTCGGCACCGTCCAGCCGGTCACGGTGCACCAGGAAGGAGACGAGGGCGTCGCGCCGCCGGGCCCGCAGGCCGTCGAGGATCGACGCGCCGGTGCTCGCCCACTGGTCGGCGGCGAACCGGGACTCGACCCGGGCGAGCACGGCGTCCGCGGCGGCCAGGCCCCCGGCCGCAGGGTCTGCGGGAGCGGGTCCCCCTGCCGCGGGCTCCGCGGCGGTGAGGTCCGTGGCGGTGGCCCACGTTCGGCACTCGGCCACGGTCGCGCCGACGGCCGCGGCCAGGGCGAGCTGGCGCGCGCCTGCCGCCAGGACGTCAAGGGTGAGGACGTTGCCGCCGGCGGCGTCGGCCGCGCCGGCCGCGCCAGTGGTGCCGGCCGCGCCAGCGGTGCCGGCCGCGAGGGCCGCGAGGGCCGCGACAGCGGCGGTGTCAGCGGGGCGGTTGAACAGCCGGGTCAGCCGGTCCGTCAGTGTCACCGGCGAGGCGGCCACCAGGACGGGTGGGGAGGAGACGCGCGCCGCGGCGTCCGCGGTGGCGTCCAGGATGGCCGGGCACACCCCGACCGGGCCGCCGAAACGGTCGGCGATCACAAGCGCGTGGCAGGCGTCCACCACCACGGCCGCGAGCTGGGCCGCCTCGGCCGCGGCCGGTCCGCCGGTCGC
>NZ_CAKKTL010000287.1:0-950 GCF_920664355.1 Protofrankia sp. CiP1_Cm_nod2 | reverse complement strand
GGGAACTCGCGGGCCACCAGGTCGGCGAAACCGAACACCCCCGCCGGCCGTTTCGTGAACCACCAGGCGTTGCGTGGGTCGGGGCCCAGCCGGGCGGCCACCGTGCCGATCCGGTGCAGGACACGCAGGATCCGGTCCACCTGCCGGTCCCGGTCGGCGGCGGGCAGCGCCTGCCAGCCCGCGCTCACCACGTCCAGCAGCGGCACCGACACGACATCGCCCGCCCCACCACCACCCGCGCCGCCGGCAGCGGTACCACCAGCGTCCGCGCCGGCACCAGCCGCGCCGCCGGCACCAGCCGCGCCGCCGGCAGCGGTGCCGGCCGGTGCCGGCACCGGCACGGCCAGGCCGGCCAGCAGGTGGCCGGTGAACTCCACCGACGTGGTCATCAGCTCGGCCACCGCCGCGATGGTGAGGGTCCGGGCGCGCAACGCCCGCGCGTTGTTCACCCCGGCCGCCACCTCGGCGGTGCCCAGGCCGGTCAGCAGCGGGACGCCGGCCGGCGCCGGCCCCGGCAGCGGGCCGACAGCCGTGCCGAAGGCGGCGCCAGTACCGGCAGCGGCGTCCAGAGCGGCGTCGACGGCGGCCCGCTGCCCCGGGTTGGCGTCGGCGAGCAGCCGGCGTTCGAGCGGGGTGAGAGCGTCGGCCAGCCGCAGCCATCCGGTGACCGGGTCGTGGCTCACCCGGCCGGCCAGGGCGGCGGGGACGCTCAGCGGGCCCGTCACGGCCAGCGGCAGCTCGACGATCGTCGGCGTCGGGATGAACGCGGCGTCCTCGGGAACCGGGACAGCGGGGCCGGACGCGGGGCCGGACGCGGCCCGGTCGATCGTCGCGACCAGCGTGTCGACCCGCGCGGGCGGCCAGCCGAGCGCGCTGAGCTCCGCCCGCAGCGCGGCCACCGCGGCCGGGCGGCGCACCTCGTCCGGACCGTCCGGCAGGGTGAACGGCAC
>NZ_CAKKTL010000286.1:5068-6192 GCF_920664355.1 Protofrankia sp. CiP1_Cm_nod2 | reverse complement strand
TCTACGACCGGCGGTGTGCGGGGTGACGCTCCGAAGGGCGATGCCCCCGCCGGTGCGCAGGGCGGTGTCGCACCGGGTGGTGCTTCGAGCGGCGATGTTCCCGAGACTGATGACGCGCAGGTTGACGTTCCGCGGGGCGATGCTCCCGCGGTCGGTGCCGCGCAGGTTGACGTTCCGCGGGGCGATGCTCCCGCGGTCGGTGCCGCGCGAGGTGTCGGTTCCGTGGCCGGCGTCCCGCGCGGCGGCGGAGGGCCGGGCGGCGGGCGGCCGTCCACGGCGGTGTCCCGGCGGGCGGCGGCGTCCCGGCCGTACAACGACATTCTGCACACGGTGCTCAAACCGCTGTTCCGTCTGATCCTGAACAGGGTCGTCATGCGCCTGACGGCCGAGGGGCTCGACCGGGTCCCGTCCGCCGGCCCGCTGATCTTCGCGGGCAATCACAGCAGCCTGCTCGACGGGCCCCTGGTCGTGATCGAGGCGCCGCGCACGGTCCGCTGCCTGGTGAAGTCCGAGCTGTACACCGGGATCCTCGGCCGGCTGCTGCTGCTGTCCGGGCAGATCCCCGTCGACCGGGGCCGGCCCGACCGGTCCGCGCTGCACACCGCGCTCGACGAGCTCTCCCGCGGCGGCGCGATCGGGGTGTTCCCGGAGGGGACCAGGGGCAGCGGCGAGGTGGAGACCGTCCAGCACGGCATCGCCTACCTGGCCGTCCACGGCCGCTGCCCGATAGTGCCGGTCGCCTGCGTCGACACCGGGCAGGTCCTGCCGAAGGGGGCGCACTGGCCGCGGCGCTCCGTCCACGCCCGGATGGTCTTCGGGCATCCGTTCCAGGTGGAGATCCCGGCCAACCCGCGGTCGCGGCGGGCGCTGGCGGCGGTGGCCGAGGACATCCGGGTCCGGCTCGCCGACCATCTCGCCCAGGCCCGGCTGGCGCCCACGTCCCCGCCCAGTCCGGCCGCGCCGCCCGCCCGGCCGGGATCGCGTCGGTCAGCCGGGGCGGGCCGGCGCCGGCCGCGGCGAGGCGGCCCCGGGCCGACCGGATCCGGCAGGCCGTAGAGATCCACAGAGGTCCGGCTCCGGCAGGACCCAGAAAGTCGCAGAGAGTTACAGAGTCAGAGTTACAG
>NZ_CAKKTL010000286.1:0-4851 GCF_920664355.1 Protofrankia sp. CiP1_Cm_nod2 | reverse complement strand
AGAGACGAGGACGTTGTGGGTGTGGCTTCGCAGGCACCGCGGGACTCCGCCGCGGGCCGGTCCGAGTTCGACGACCGCCAGCCGGTCCTGGCCGTTGTCGGACGCCCCAACGTCGGCAAGTCGACGCTGGTGAACCGGATACTCGGCCGGCGGGCCGCGGTCGTCGAGGACGTCCCCGGCGTGACCCGGGACCGCGTCGCCTACGACGCGACCTGGAACGGCCGCCGTTTCGTGGTGGTCGACACCGGCGGCTGGGAGCCGGACGCGCATGGGCTCGCGGCCCGGGTCGCCGAGCAGGCGCGCGCCGCCCTCGACACCGCCGACGCGGTGCTGTTCGTGGTCGACACCACCGTCGGGGCCACCGACGCGGACGAGGCCGTCGCCCGCGTGCTGCACCGCAGCGGGCTGCCGGTCGTCCTCGCGGCGAACAAGGTCGACGACTCCCGCGGCGAGGCCGACGCCGCCGCGCTGTGGAGCCTCGGCCTCGGCGAGCCGCACCCCGTCTCGTCCCTGCACGGCCGGGGCAGCGGGGACCTGCTCGACGCCGTTCTCGAAGCCCTCCCACCGGCGCCGCGGGAACGTTTCGAGGAGGTCGACGGCCCGCGGCGGGTCGCCCTGCTGGGCAAGCCGAACGTCGGCAAGTCCAGCCTGCTGAACAGGCTGGCCGGCACGCAGCGCTCGCTGGTGCACGACGTCGCCGGCACCACCCGCGACCCGGTCGACGAACTGGTGACGGTCGGCGGGGAGACCTGGAAGTTCGTCGACACCGCGGGCCTGCGCCGCCGGGTGCGGGAGGCCACCGGCGCGGAGTACTACTCGTCGCTGCGCACCGCCGCCGCGCTGGAGGCCGCGGAGGTCGCGATCGTCCTGCTGGACGCCGGCGAGCCGCTCACCGAACAGGACCAGCGAGTGATCACCATGGTGGTCGAGGCCGGCCGGGCCCTGGTGCTGGCGTTCAACAAGTGGGACCTGCTCGACGAGGACCGCCGGCTCACCCTCGAACGGGAGATCGTCCGGGACCTGGGCCGGGTGGCCTGGGCGCCGCGGGTGAACGTCTCGGCGATGACCGGCCGCGCCGTCGACCGGCTGGCCCCGGCGCTGCGGACGTCGCTGGAGTCGTGGGGGACGCGCATCCCCACCGGCCGGCTCAACGCCTGGCTGGGCGAGGTCGTGGCGGCCACCCCGCCGCCGTCGCGCGGCGGCCGGCTGCCCCGGGTGCTGTTCGCGACGCAGGCCGGCGTGCGCCCGCCGCGTTTCGTCATCTTCTCGACGGGTTTCCTGGAGCCGGCCTACCGCCGCTTCCTGGAGCGCAGGCTGCGCGAGGATTTTGGTTTCGCCGGAACGCCGATCGAGATTTCGGTCCGGGTCCGTGAACGGGGTGAGAAACGTCACTGAGCCGCCTGAACGAGACAAAGGAGCACCAACCATGAGATTGGTGACAGGTCGATTCTCTTGATTGCCGGTATCCGTCTGGTTGAGCGGTCCGCTGCACAGTGCCATGCTCGGTGGCAATGGGTGTGGGGCCTGATTCGCCGGGATGGCAGGTCGGCAGCTCGGCAGGTCGCGGGCTTCGGCAATGCCGAGACGAGTATGGATGAGCGAAAGAAAGCCTTCACGAGACGGGGCTGACGTTCCCGCGGCAGTGGCCGGCATAGCGATGGTCGCGCTGGACGCTCGAGGCGTGCTCACCGCGTGGACGGCAGGAGCCGGTCGGCTGCTGGGCTATCGTCCGGACGAGGTGGTGGGACGCGCCGCGGCGGACCTTCTTGCCGTGGACCTTCCGGCGTTGGCGCTACCCGGCATCGAGCGGCGGGAGGAGTGCAACGGCCGAGTGATGCTGCGGCGCCGGGACGGCCGCGCCGTCGAGGTTGACGTCCACGCGGCCCCGACGCACGGTACGCGGGGAAACAGCGGCTGGGTCGTGGTGGCTCTCGAGCCAGGCGAACCAGGTTCGCGCCATGACACGGCGGCGGCGCTCAAGAACTGGGCACTCGACCAGATGCCGATCGTCCTCGGGATCTACGACCGAGAGAAGCGCATGGTGGGAGGCAACGAGGAAGCGCAGCGCGTCATAGCCGCGCGGGAAGAGGCGGTACTTGGACTCCGTCCGGGGGAGATCTTCCCCAGCCTTATCGCCGACCAGGTCGAACAACTGATGACGCAGGTGATCCGCACGGGGGAACGGTCGACTCTGGAAATGGTCACCCCGCTGCCTGGCGAGAGCCATGCGCACGCCTGGTCGGTCTTCCTCTACCCGGTGAAGGATCCCGTAGGCACGGTGCGGGGGGTGTCGACAGCAGCCCTCGACACCACCACGCAGTACCGGGCCAGGCAGCGGCTGGCCGTCGTGAACGCGGCCAGCGTCCGCATCGGAACCACGCTGGACACGGTGCGGACCGCCCAGGAGCTGGCGGACGTGGCCACCGAGCAGTTCGCCGACTTCGTCAGCGTCGACCTGCTCGACTCCGCCGTCGGTGACAACGAGGCGGATCCGCGCCGGGCCACCGCAGGCGTGCTCCTCCGCCGTGCCGCACAGCAGTCCGTGCTGGATGGCTGCCCGGAGTCCGCGGTCGAGCCGGGAAAGACAGAGCGCTACGGCGAGGACTCGCCCATGGCCCGTGCCCTGGTCACCGGCAGGCCGTCGCGGTACGCGATCGACAACCCCGACATTCAGGCGTGGTTGGAGCATGACACGGCGCGTGCACGCAGTGCCCCCGCGTACGGGATCCATTCCCTCATCGTGGTACCGCTGCTCGCCCGCGGGACGACCCTCGGGCTCGCGGTGTTCCTGCGGCACCGCACCCCCGACCTGTTCGACACCGATGACCTGCTTCTCGCCGAGGAGATCACGGCCAGAGCGGCCCTGTGCATCGACAACGCCCGCCGCTACACCCACGAGCGCAACACCGTGCTGGCCCTGCAGCGGAGCATGTTGCCGCAGCGCACGTCCCCGCATGTGGCGGTGGCGGTAGCCTCCCGCCATCCGTCGGTCGCCTCCCGCCATCCGTCGGCCGGCTCCGGCTCCGGGGCCGGTGTGGGCGGTGACTGGTTCGACGTCGTCCCGCTGTCCGGAGGCAGGGTTGCCCTCGTGGTGGGCAACGTGGTCGGGCACGGCATCCAGGCGTTGGCCACCATGGGACGCCTGCGCCTGGCGGTCCGCACCCTCGCCGATATGGACATGCCGCCCGACGAGCTGCTCACGCATCTCGACGACCTCGTCCTGCGTCTGGCCGACCGAGCCGACCGGGAAGAAGACCCAGGAGCCGAGGAGATGCAGACAGCAGCGGCCGGGGAGATCGGCGCCACCTGCCTGTATGCGGTCTACGACCCGCTCTTCCGCCGCTGCACGCTCGCTCGTGCCGGCCACCCCGTGTCCGCCGTCGTCGCCCCGGACGGCACGGTTGACTTCCCCGAACTGCCCGCCGGCCCCCCGCTGGGCCTCGGTGGCCTGCCCTTCGAGTCCGTCGAGCTGGAGCTGCCCGACGGCAGCCTGATCGCCCTGTTCACCAACGGTCTGATCGAGTCCGGCGAATCCGGTGCCGACGCCGGATTCGACCGGCTGAGCCGTGCCCTGACCGCCAGCGGCGGCACGTCCTCCCTGGAGCAGATCTGCGACAACGTGCTGGATGCGCTGCTGCCCGGCGGTGTCCCCTCCGACGACGTCGCCGTACTCCTCGCCCGTACCCAGGGCATGGACGCCTCCCAGGTCGCCATCTGGGACCTGCCCGCGGACCCGGCGGTGGTGGCCCAGGCCCGTCAGATGGCCACCGACCAGCTCGCCGCCTGGGGGCTGGAGGAGGCCTCCTTCGTCACCGAGCTCGTGGTCAGCGAACTGGTCACCAACGCCATCCGCCACGCCGTCGCGCCCATCCAGCTCCGGCTGATCCACGAGAGGAGTCTCATCTGCGAGGTCTCCGATGCCAGCAGCACCGCACCTCACCTGCGCCGCGCCCGCGTCTTCGACGAGGGCGGCCGCGGCCTGCTCCTCGTCGCCCAGCTCACCCAACGGTGGGGCACCCGCCACACCCCACACGGCAAAATCATCTGGGCCGAGCAGCCATTCCCGACCGGCCACTGACCGCTCCCGACGGGCCGCCGCCGGTCGAGGAGGGACTGTCCGGCGCAGCAGGCTCGCAGGCGGTAATGCGCGCTCCGCCTCCACGGTGAGGCGACGCACTGCTATGGCTGACCGCCGACCACCACCAAGGCGTATGTCCAGGGTAGGGCTGACCGGCGATCGGTCCCCAGATGGTCCCAACGCCCGCCCGGGTTGATCGACTGACCTGGCACCATGGAGACGCGAAAAAGACTGTTGACCAGGACCTATAGCCCTGTTCAGCAGCCTCGCTCCAGCGTCGGGACGACAGGATTTGAACCTGCGACCCCCAGACCCCCAGTCTGGTGCGCTACCAAGCTGCGCCACGTCCCGTACGTCGACCACGTTACCTTATGATCCCGCCGGCGTGGCAGGCACCCCGGCCGGTCGTCGCGGATGCCCTCCGCCGGCCGTCCGCCATGTCGGGGAAGCATGGGCCGTCGGTCCCGCCGCTGGTGAAGGCCGGCACCGACCGGCAGCAGGAAGCGCCGGGAAGCGCCGGGAAGCAGCGGGAAGCGCCGGGAAGCAGCGGGAAGCAGCGGGAAGGAAGCACCAGGAAGACGGGCTGCCGGGAGATCCCGGCGGGCGGTTGGCGCGGGGTCGGGGCGCCCGGGAGAGGAGGGATCCGGGTGGATGCGGCGGAGTTCGGCGGCGGCATCCACCCGGACCGGCCGGTCTGGGCGCGCTGGACATGCTGGACGTGCCAGGGCGGTTCAGCGTGCCCAGACCCGCTGGTTACTGCGTTGCGCGGTTCC
>NZ_CAKKTL010000285.1:0-5981 GCF_920664355.1 Protofrankia sp. CiP1_Cm_nod2 | reverse complement strand
CGCCTGGCCGCGGGCCCGTGCCCGGCCGCCGGCCCACGAGCCCCGGCAGGCGGCTGGGCCTCCCCGCCGACGGCGGGCAGGGGAGCCCCGGCTGCCGGCTCCAGCGGCCCTCCCGGCTCCAGCGGCTCCAGCGGCTCCCCGCGGCCGGCATCGACCCACAGGGTGGCCACGGTGCCAGCAATCCACAGCGGCGCCGGCAGGCCCGGCGCCAGGCGCACGGCCGGGACACCGTGGCAGGCCAGCCAGCGAGCGACCTGGACGACCTTGTCCGCCCGGTGCGCCATCGCCCGCGACCCGGATATCCGGACGACCACCCCGGCCCGGGGCAGCCGGAAAACCGCGTTCGCTGCGACTTTGATGATTTCCGCGTCCTGGCCGTCCAGGCCGGCCTCCGCGCAGATCTCCCGAAGAACTTCCCAGGCCCGGGCGACGGTGAAACGCCCGTCACCGGCGGCCGGGCCACTCACCGGCCTTCGTGCGCCGTTCAAGTGATTCACGTGATATGCACCGTCCGTTATCATGATGCTACGGAGGTTGTACGGGGTCAGCGCCGGCCATGACTCACCGCTCGCTTCCCGCGGGGGCCGTTGTCCTGGCAGCCGTCACTCCGGCGGCCTGCTTGACGGCAGCCCGCGACCCGGCGGCGCCCGCTCCGGCGGCAGCCTCGTCCGGGCCGGCCGGCTGACGTCGGCCCTCCCGCTGCCATCCCCGGACGTACGCGGCGAGCTCCCGGACCTCCCGGACATCCCCGTGCGCCCGGGTCATCGCGAGCAGCTGGTCGGCCCGGTTCGACGCCGACGCCACCGTGCGCCCCCAGGAGATCGAAATCGCCTCGGTGGCCAGCGCGCACACCCGGTCGAGCTCAAGGCGGCCCTGGCGGGCCAGCGCCAACGCCAGATCAAGACGGATCACCGACCGGAACCCCGGCGCGTTCATCGCGTCCAGCCGTGGGATGGCGAGCTGCGCGTGTTCCTCGGCGGCGCGGGACCGCCCGAGCAGGCACAGCGCCGTGGTCGCGTTGTAGGCGACCTCGACCGGGTGAAAGGTGTCGAAGCCCGGCCCCGGAGATCCCCAATGTTCCACGGGAATCATGTCGGCGAGGTCATAGGCCAGGTCGAGCGCGCGCGCAGCGCCCCGGACGTCACCGAGCGCGGCCAGCGCGCGGGCTTCCTGACAGACCAGCCGAGCCCGCACCGGGCCCGCGCTGACATACCGCAGCCCGTCCTGGGCGAGCCGCAGGGCCGCGTCCGGACGGCCGCCGTAGAACTCGGCGACCGCCCCGATCTCACGCGCGGACCCCCGCAACGGGCCGTCCCCGGCCCACTCCCCGGCCGCGAAACCGGCGGCGGCCAGGGCCCCGGCCACCTCGGGCTGGCCAAGCTTGAAAGCGGCGTCAGCATGCAGGACAGTGGCCCGGCCAGCGGTGACGCGCAGCCGGCGGGCATCGGAGCCGGTCAGCTGGCGCTGGGCGAGCTGGTCCAGGTAGTGCCGCAGCCGGACCGTCTCGGTGACCATCTGGGCGGGCGGGGTGTGCTCGTGGGTGGCGAGCAGGCCGGCCAGCCATCCCTCGGCATGGGCGATCGCGGCCTGCGCGGTCGTGCCGTGCGCGTCGAGAAGATCCGCAAGCTGCGTGTCGGGGAGGAGCGCGCCCACCATGGCGGCACCGGCATACAGGTGGAACTGCCTGCGGTCGGACATCGGCGGGCCCGCGTCCACCGTCGGCTCTGACGGCGGGGGCTGCCCGTCCGAGGGGGAGCCCGCGGGAAACCCGGCAGCCACCCGCCCCGGCCGGATCACAGGCCCTGGCGGGAGCGCGTGGCCTGGCGGGAGCGCGTGGCCTGGCGGCGCCGGTGCCGCGCGGACATCCAAGCGATCATCCGGAGGGGTACGGGCCGCCGGGATCGCGACCGGCATGACCGGCGCGGTGGACGGAACGGGCCGTTGCGCACCCGGCAGCGCCGGCCAGATGCCGGCCGAGCCGGCCGACGGGCCGGAAGCGGTGTGACCGGGCCCCTTCCGCCGTTCCTCCCACGGCGGCTCTTCACACGGCTGTTCGCGCGGCCCCCGGCGCGACGGGGATTCCCGCTGGACCGGCTCCACCGGTCCCGCTGGTCCGGGCTCCCGGGGCACTGGCAGGGACAGCTCGCCAGTATCGATCATGACTACCGCACTCCCTGGCCTCCCTGTCGGCGAGGCAACTCGTCCGCCCACCCGGGCGAACCCTCTTGGTAGCGAGAATGTAACTCAAGGTAACACAAAAAAATGCCGAAGTGTCGCGACCTGACAGAGAAGCGGGAGAGAACACGTGCGGACCACGACACAAGCGATCACTATCTGGACCAACCGGACGTGACGCACAGTAATCATCCGCGGCTTCGATCGCCCCTTCCAGCCTCGGACGACCCACCACGACGATCCGGGGGCATCGCGTCCGCCTCGGATCCGCAAACCCCCAGAGAGCTGGTCAAAAAGTGTATATCCGTCCCAGAGCGGTCAGAAATGCATGACCGAATACTGTCGAATCACGCGGGTGAAGGAGCCGACGGCCGCCACCACGGCCATACCGGCCCCCGTCCTCCCGGTCAGGGCCCCCGTCCTCCCGGTCAGGGCCCCCGTCCTCCCGGTCAGGGCAGTGCGCGCACCCGGCAGGCCGTCACTGCTGGCAGGCCGCGGATCCGTCAGCGGCCTCGGCCGCGGGTGTCCCCGCGCAGGCCGGACAGCCAGACCGCGGCCTCGTGGAAGGCATCGTCGGACGTGCTCGGCCGCACCGCCCCGGCCCGTCCGTCCGCCCGCGGATAGCTGCCCAGGAAACGCACCTCGGCGCAGAGGCGGTGCAGCGCCGACAGCGCCTCCCCGACCCGCGCCTCGGCCACATGCCCCTCGCAGTCGATCGAGAAGGAGTACCGGCCCAGCCCCGCGCCGGTCGGCCGGGACTCCAGCCGGGTCAGGTTGACCCCCCGGACGGCGAACTCGGTCAGGATCTCCAGCAGCGCGCCGGGATGATCGTCCCGCTCGAACAGCACCACCGTGGTGCGGTCGGCCCCGGTGGGCGGCGGCGGCGGGGCCGGGCGGGTGACCAGCACGAACCGGGTCTGCGCACCGTCGACGTCCTGGACGTCGTCGGCCAGCACCGACAGGCCGTAGCGGGGGGCGGCGAAGGCGCCGGCGAGCGCGGCGTCGACCTCCCCGGCCTGGACCCGGCGGGCCGCCTCGGAGTTGCTGAACGACGGCTCCCACCGCGCGTCGGGCAGGTTCTTGGCCAGCCACCGGCGGCACTGCGGCTGGGCGTGCGGATGGCTGGAAACCGTGCGCACCGCGTCGAGCACGGTCCCGGGCCGGGCCAGCAGAGCGAACCGGATCAGGAGCACGACCTCGGCGGTGACCTGGAGCAGATCACCGGCGGCCAGTTCGTCCAGGGTCGTCGACACCGAGCCCTCGACCGAGTTCTCGAACGGGACGAGCGCACCGTCGGCGTCCCCCTGGCGGACCGCGTCCAGTGCCGCCGCCACGTTCGGCAGCGGGTCGAGCCGGGCCCCGTCGGCGATCGGCAGGGTCATCAGCGCCGCTTCGGAGAACGTGCCGGGCGGCCCCAGATAGACCAGACGCGTCGTTGACGTCATACCGACGACCTTCCGGATGTCATGCCGACAGCCTTCCACGTGGACGGGGCGGGACCGCCGGGGCGAGCGGCGCCCCCATGGCGGAGCCGGTCACCGGGGCAACGGACATCGCGGCAGCCCCCGACCGTGCCCCGACAGTGCCCAGGAGGAGAAGAGCCCGGACGCGTCCCAAGCGGATCTCTCAACGGTACGAGGTGCTGGATACCGGGCGAACGGGCACCCGGCATCCAGCACCGGGCCCGTCGTCAGCTCTGCCGGCTCCGCGTCTCCCACCTCGACGATCCTACGGTCCGGTGACGGATCGCATCCGTGGGCCCCGCCCGGCCGCCCCGGCTATCCCCCGCCGCCCCGGTCACCCCGCCGCCCGGCCGTTCCGGCGCCCGGCCGTTCCGGCGGGCCGGACAGCGGCGGCGCGGGCGGGCCGTCGGCACGAACAGGCAGCAGAGATCCAGGCGGCGGACCCATAGGGTCGGCGGTATGGACACGGAGGATGTGCGGCTCCTGCTGGATGCCGTGGCCTCCGGCACGGTCGGGCCGGACGACGCCCTGGCACGCCTGGCCGCGGGCCCGCTCGGCGACGGCGGCGGCTGGAGCGACCTCGGGTACGCCCGTGTCGACACCCACCGCGGGCTTCGCACCGGCGACCCGGAAGTCGTCTACGCCGCCGGCAAGACCCCGGCGCAGACGGTCGGCATCGTCGCCGAACTGCGGCGGACTGCCGGCCCCGGCCGTCCGACGCTGGTCACGCGGGCCGACGCCGCCACCGTCGCGGCGCTGCGGGCGCGCTGGCCGGACGAGCTCACGATGTCCGCGCGGACAGCGGCCTGGGCGTCCGGCGACGCTGTCAGCACACCCTCCGCGGCGGCCGGCCGCACCGCCGAGCATGCCGATACCACCGGCCGTACCGGCACCGCCGGCCGCTCCATCTTCGCCGGTCATGAGGCCTTTGCCAGTCATGCGGCCGGTGTGTCACAGGGTGCGGTCACGGTTGCCGTCGGCCCGTTGCCCCCGGCTCGCGGCCGGGTTGTCGTCGTCTGCGCCGGGACGTCGGACGCCCCGGTCGCCGCGGAGGCCGCGCTGACCGCCCGCGCGTCCGGGGCGGGCGTTGAGACGATCATGGATGTGGGGGTCGCCGGGCTGCATCGGGTCCTCGCCGTCCGTGACCAGCTGGCTGGGGCCGACTGCCTGATCGTCATCGCCGGCATGGAGGGAGCCCTACCGAGCGTGATCGGCGGGCTGGTCGGCACACCGGTCGTTGCCGTCCCGACCAGCGTCGGTTACGGCGCGTCCCTCGGCGGGCTTACCGCACTGCTCGCCATGCTCACCTCGTGCGCTCCCGGCATCGCGGTGTGCAACATAGACAACGGTTTCGGCGCGGGCGTCTTCGCGGCCCGTGTCGTCCGCCGTTCGGCGTCCGACGCCCGCCAGTCGTAACCCCACAGTCGTAGGTGGAAACCGCTGTCATGACAGCTCTTTTCCACCTACGGCTTCGATGCCCGTAGGTGGAAAACGTCGTCCGGACAGCCCTTTCCACCTACGCACGACGGGCACTGGTTGTGGTTGTGGCTGGTTTCAGTGGTTTCCGCTGTCGTCCAGGTCCACTGGGTCCAGGTCCGCTGGCGTGTCCGGGCCCGCTGTCGGCCCGGACGGGCGTCCTGCCCACGTCGCGGCCGTGCGCCGGTCAACGCTCCCGGCGGTGGGAGTCCCGATGGGCGGGGATGCGGCGGCCACCGGTACCGGCACCGGCACCGGCACCGGCACCACCACGGCGCAGGCCGGTCCCCCGGTCGACCCGGCGCACCGCGTCGCCGCCCTCGGCCCGGTGGCGTTCCTGGCTGATCCGGTCCCTGATCAGATCCAGCGCCCGGTCACGGTCGCCCTCGTCGAGTCCGTGCATGAGACTGTCGAAAACACTCAAGAGTTCTCCCCGGAACAAAGATCGCGGAAAATGTTCCACTTTTTCTCGCTGTAAGAACCTCTTTTCGTCGCGCCGGTTCTCGTCGCACCGCCCACGCGGCGGCGCCGGCCGCCGACACCGGACGCCGGCGGATCGCCGGCACCCATGACCGGTCAGGCGGCCGGGCCGAGCGCCACCTTCGTCCGCTGGTCGACGATCCCGCGGGCCGCCGCCACGGCCGGCACCGGCCGCCGTCGGCGGGGCCGGGCCCGGCGGTGCGCCAGACCCGGCATCCGGACCGAGCGGGACAGGCGCATACTGGCTCCGCACCGTGCGAACATGCTGGGGAATCCTTCCCCGGGCAACGCCGTCGAAAACCGCAGCATCGCCGAAAACCGTCACCGAAAACCGTTGCCGAAGACGTCGGGACCAGCGAGAATCGCCGGTCGGGCAGTGGCCGGCGC
>NZ_CAKKTL010000284.1:2060-6444 GCF_920664355.1 Protofrankia sp. CiP1_Cm_nod2 | reverse complement strand
TGTGTATAAGAGACAGGCCGACGGCTCGGTGCGGGCCGCGTCCGCCCGGTCACCGGCCCGGCCTGGCCGCCGGCGCCTGGGGCGCCCGGTCTCCCCGAGGTCCTCGACCTCCTCGGCGGCGAGCCCGGCCCGGGTACGGGACGCCTGCGGCAGCACCCCGCGGACGTCCGCGGGGATGGACAGGGCCTCGAACAGGTGGGGGGACGTCGAGTAGGTCTCGACGGGCGTGTCGAAGGCAAGCCCCAGGGCCTGGTTGACCAGCGCCCACCGCGGTATGTCGTCCCAGTCGACGAAGGTCACCGCCACCCCGCTGCCGCCGGCCCGGCCGGTGCGGCCGATGCGGTGCAGATAGACGTTCTCGTCCTCGGGGCACTGGTAGTTGACCACGTGGGTCACCCCGCCGATGTCGATGCCACGGGCGGCGACGTCGGTGGCGACCAGCACATCGATCTTGCCGGACCGGAACGCCCGCAGCGCCTGCTCCCGCTGGCCCTGGGCGATGTCCCCGTGGACGGCCGCCGCGGCGAAGCCACGACCGGTCAGGTCGTCGGCGACCCGGTCGGCGGTGCGGCGGGTCCGGACGAAGACGATGGCCAGCCCCCGGCCCTCGGCCTGCAGGACCCGGGCCAGCACCTCGATCTTGTCCAGCGCGTGCGCGCGGAAGACGTGCTGGCTGATGTCCGGCACCGTGCGGCCCTCGTCGGGGTGCTCCGCGGTGACGTGCACCGGCCGCCGCATGAACCGGCGGGCCAGCGAGATCACCGGCGGCGGCATCGTCGCGGAGAACAGCAGCGTCTGGCGGATGTCCGGAAGCTGGGCGAGGATGCGCTCGACGTCCGGCAGGAAGCCCAGGTCGAGCATTTCGTCGGCCTCGTCGAGGACGAGCATGCGCACCGCCGTCAACACGAGGGCGTTCTGGCGGGCCAGGTCGAGCAGCCGGCCGGGGGTGCCGACGACGATGTCCACACCGGCGCGCAGGCTTGCCAGCTGCGGCTCGTAGGCACGGCCGCCGTAGACCGGCAGCACCCGCAGCCCGCGGCCCGAGCCGGCACGGTCGATGTCGGCGGTGACCTGCAGGCACAGCTCGCGGGTGGGAACGACCACGAGCGCCTGCGGCTGCCCGCTGGCGCCCTCGTCACGGCTGGTCGCCTGCTGCGCGAGCGGGATACCGAAGGCGAGCGTCTTGCCGGTGCCGGTGCGGGCCTGCCCGATGATGTCGGACCCGGCCAGCGCCAGCGGAAGCGTCAGTTCCTGGATGGGGAAGGGGGAGACGATGCCCTTGACGCGCAGGGCCTCGACGATCTCTTCGCGGACGCCGAGGTCGGCGAAGCCGGGCGCCGGTGTCGTGGCCGGTGCCGTCAGGGCTCCCGGCTCGCCGGCGTCCGGGTGTCCCGCGGGATCTGTGGGGTCATCGTGTCGGTGTGTTGTGGTTTCGGCTGAAACGGACAGCGGGATGCTCCTGGTCTGCTAGAGGGCTGGAGACGGCGCGATCGTCCTTCGCTCGCGCCATCGAGGCCCAGGTCCCCGAGTCGCTATGAGCGGGATCCGACGCTGCACCCGCTCACGACATCTACCGGCGGGGTCCGCTGACCCGGAGTGGGGCGACGCCCGCGCGGGCCGGAAGTGGTCTTGGCAGCTCCCGGCTAATGATGAGGATAACCTGTGGGCTGCTCTCCGAGACATGTTCCGACACGATGACCTTCGGCAGGGTGCCGCGGCCCATTCCGTCAGATGCCGCAAGTGCCTGTGCCGTAAGGCGTCCTGGTCCTGCTTCCGGTCGGTGTATATCGGGCGGTTCGCCATGAGGACGATGCTGAGGTGATCCGATATGACGGACGGTACGGGTACCGGCCGGGCCGGCTTTCCGGCGCCGTCGACCGACGGGGACGGCGTGACCGGTGAGGCCGGCGGCTCCGACGCGGCGCGCGGCCCTGACCCGGAGGGCCGAAAACAGCCCGATCATGATTCGGCCGTCCCGGGAGGCCGGGCCCACGAGGCGGCCACCGCCGCGCCCGAGCCGCACCGTGACGTCCGGGCCCGTGACGTTCAGGCTCATGACGTTCAGGCTCATGACGTTCAGGCCCGTGATGCCCAGAATTCTGGCGCCGTCCGCGCGGGCGTGCCGGACGTCGCTGTCGTGGATCTGCTGGGGCTGCTCGCCTTCGGCGAACTGACCGCGTTCGAGCGGCTTGCCACGGACGCGCGGATGGCTCCCACCCTGACCGACAAGATCGCGCTGGCCGGCATTGCGGCCGCCGAGTTCGCGCACTTCGAGGAGGTCCGCGCCTACCTGCTGCGGGTGGGGGTCGACCCGGTGCGGGCCATGGAGCCGTTCGTGTCACCGCTGACGAACTTCCACAACCTCACCGCGCCCGCCGACTGGCTGGAAAGCCTGGTCAAGGTGTACGTCGGGGACAGCATCGCCGCGGACTTCTACCGTGAGATCGCCACCGTGCTCGATCCCGACGTGCGCGCGCTGGTCCTCGACGTCCTCGCCGACACCGGCCATGCCGCGTTCGCCGTGGGGCGGGTCCGGGCGGTGGTCGAGGCCGACCCGGCCGTGGCCGGCCGGCTCGCGCTGTGGGCCCGGCGGCTGATGGGGGAGGCACTGACCGAGGCGCAGCGGGTCGCGGTGGAGCGCAGCGCGCTCGCCGCCCTGCTGGACGGGATAGGCGACCTGACGGCGTTGGCGGAGCTGTTCAACCGGATCACCCTCGCGCACACGGCACGGATGGACGCGCTCGGGCTGTCGACCTGAGACGGCCCAGCCGGAAGCCGGGCCCGCGACCTGAGACGGCCCCGGCCGGGAGCCGGGCCCGCGACCTGGGACGCCCCGGCTACCCGGGCCGGGGCGGTCGAAACCGGCCCGCCCCGGCCCGGGTAGCCGGCATTCGGCTGCCTTCTGTGTTTCTCCGGATGCTCCGGGTTACCGGAGGGCGTCGTCGCCGTCAGAGCGCGCCGAAACCGACCCGGCGTGTCTCGGCTTCGGCGATCTCGACGTAGGCCAGCTTCCCGATCGGGATGACGACCCGCCGGCCCTTCTCGTCCACGAGCGTGAGCAGCCCCAGATCCGACCTGATCGCGTCGGTGACCGCCTGGGCCACGTCGTCCGGCGACTGGCCGCTCTCAATGATCAGTTCGCGCCCGACGTTCTGGATCCCGATCTTGACCTCCACCAGTGGTGACCTCCGTGTTCGTCAGGTGTGCCGTCCAGGTTCCTGGCGACGTCCGGCGGCGGGAGAGGAGCGAGGGTCTCGCCGTCTTCGGCCGGCTAGGTCACCATAGGGCCTACGGCGCGGGGTGTGGGACGTGGCCGGGCCATGTTCGCTGGAGGCGTCAGGGCCCGCTGGAGGCGTCACCGCCGCTGGCGGTTTCCCGGGGTGGCTCCCGGGGGGGTGCCGGGTCGGCGCCGGCGGGAGTGCGGCGCGGGTATCCGGCGAGTCCCCGCCAGGCCAGCTCGACCATGGTCGCGACGGCCTGTTCCTTCGAGACCGCCTCGCCGGTGACCAGCCACCAGCGGGCGCCGGTCTCGGCGAGGCCCACCAGCCCGATCGAGAGCAGCTCGGCCTCGGCCGGGCCGACGCCGGTGTCCGCGGCGATGACGTCCGCGATGGCGTTGGCGCACTCGGTGAAACTGTTCTCCACCCGCTTGCGGACGGCGGGCTCGCTGCGCAGGTCGGACTCGAGAACGAGCTGGTAGGCGCCGCTGGGATCGTCGACGAAGTCGAAGTAGGCCGCGATCGACCGGGCGATCCGGGTGTGGTTGTCGGTGGTGGACGCGAGTGCCCGCTGCACACTGGAGACGAGGGCATGGGCCTGCTCGTCCAACAGCGCCAGGTAGAGCTCGAGCTTTCCGGGAAAGTGCTGGTAGAGGACGGGCTTGCTGACGCCCGCGCGTTCGGCGATCTCGTCCATCGCCGCGGCGTGATAGCCCTGGGCAACGAAAACTTCACGAGCCGCTCCCAGCAGCTGGAAGCGGCGAGCGGTGCGCGGCAGCCGGGCGGTCTTGCCTGAACGCGGTTGCGGCGCGGCCGGCTCGGCGCTCACCGGCGCACCTCCTTTGATCGGCCGAGCCTCGGTGCCGGCTCGGCGGCTGCCCGTGCCGGGCATGGTGCCCGTCCGGATACCCGGGCTGGGCGTCGCGCCCGGTCGGGACCCGACCCGTGGTGCTTTGTCATGTTATGTGAACACAAGAGGAGCACATCGGATCCGGGCGGAATCCGGGTGCTCACGGATGTGGATACCCGACGGGGGCGAACCCGCTGGTGGCTCACCGTACCTTTCCTGCCGGCCCCCGTCCCGACTGATCCCGTCCTGGCGGATTCCCGTACCTGCCCGAGGGGCCGCGGGCGGACCGGTCACCGGTCTCCCGTGCGGACGTGCC
>NZ_CAKKTL010000284.1:0-1671 GCF_920664355.1 Protofrankia sp. CiP1_Cm_nod2 | reverse complement strand
GGCGCCGGCACGTCACCGCTGGATCAGAGGCTCGCGTGGACCAGGGCCCGCGCGGGGCTCGCCCGGGTCAGGCCCGCTTCACCGGTACTCGTCCTCGTCGACGTCCACGACGATCTGCTGTTCCGCGGCGTCGTACTCGTCGACCTCCAGCGACGACGGCCACGACGCCGTGAGCGGCAGCGGATCGCGTGTCAGGACCTCGCGCGCCTGCTCCGCAGCGTCCGCGTCGGACACGTCGGGACGGTCGAGAACGTCATGCACGTCGAGCGGAAGATCCGTCGGTGAGGTCATGGCTTTCTCCTGTCAGCGCCTACGGACTGTGATCCTCTGTACTCTTGCGTTGGCCCTACCGCCGTTTTGGAACCTTCCACCTGGGCGCCGGGCGTACCTGCCGAAGTGGGAAAAGATTGCCGTGTTCTTCGACTCGGTCCGGCACGTCGCCCACCATGAATACCAGCTCATCCGGCCGTGGGCAGGCAACGGCCCGGCCACGGAGCAACCAGGATGGAAACGGTCGGTACAGTAGTGCGCACGGAGAGTGTGCAGAGTGTGGAATTGTGTCGCGATCGTCGTGCGGTGGTTCCCGGGGTCGGGCACTGTCGCTCGTGGCGTACGTCCGTCCGCGATTCGTTCGCCTTTTGTGTCCACATGGCTTCCTTACCCCTCGACGTTGGGAGACCATTGTGGAAGGAGTGTGTTCGCCGGCTGCGGAGCGCGGCCCGCTGGGCCGTGTCCGCCAGTGCGGACGCCTGATCCGGCGCTGTCGTGATCCGGCGCTGTCACCGCCGCGGTATGCCGGTCGGGACAACCCATGAACACGCTCACACTCACAGTAAGGGGCGGGCATGCGGTCGATCTGGAAAGGCGCGATCTCCTTCGGTCTCGTCCGGATTCCGGTCCGGCTCTACCCGGCCACCGAGGACCGGGACGTCTCCTTCCACCAGGTCAGGCGCTGGGACGGGTCCCGCATCCGCTACAAGCGGGTCGCGGCGGCGGACGGCGCCGAAGTGCCCTACTCGGAGATCGCCAAAGGCTACGAGCTGCCCTCCGGGGAGACCGTCGTGCTCACCGACGACGACTTCGCGCACCTGCCGCTGCCCACCTCCCGCACGATCGACGTGCTGGAGTTCGTCCCGCTGGCACAGGTCGACCCGATCTACTTCGCCAGGAGCTACTACGTCGAGCCCGACCGCGGCGGGGTCAGGTCGTACGTGCTCCTGCGCGACGCGCTCGGCGGCTCCGGCCGGGTCGCGCTCGTCAAGATCGCCCTGCGGCAGCGGGAGCAGCTCGCGACCCTGCGGATACGCGGCGACGTGCTCGTCCTGTCGACGATGCTCTGGCCGGACGAGGTGCGCCGGCCGGACTTCCCGTTCCTGGACGAGGAGGTGCGTGTCGGCCCGCAGGAACTGGTCATGGCGCAGACGCTGATCGAGTCGTTGTCCGACGACTTCGACCCGACCCCCTACACCGACGGTTACCGGCAGGCCCTGCAGGCCGTCATCGACGCGAAGGTGTCGGGCAGCGACGTGGTGACCCCGCCGGTCGAGAACGAGACGGCCACCTCCGCGGACGACCTGGTGGCCGTCCTCGCCGCCAGCGTGGCGCGGGCCCACCGCGACCGGCCGCCCGCCGGCGCCGGCCGGGGTACCGGCCGCCCGGCCAGGTCCGCCG
>NZ_CAKKTL010000283.1:0-6060 GCF_920664355.1 Protofrankia sp. CiP1_Cm_nod2 | reverse complement strand
CCGCCCCCACAGCCGGCCGAGGTTCTCGGCCATGGGAGCGAACTCCTCGCTGATCGGCTGGGTGCCACCGTGCGCACGCAGTGCCCGGAGCTTGACGTCGAAGGTGGCCGTGACATCGACGATCGTGGTGGCCCGCACCGGGCCGTCCATGGTCAGGGAGTTGTAGCTGTCGCAGGTGTAGAGCCGGCGCGGGCAGCCGGTGGCGAGCACCGCCCGCGGCAGGGCCTCGAGCACGGCCGCCGCGACCCGCCGGTGGCGCGGGTGGACGTCGGCCGGCGGATGGGTCACCACTATCTCGGGAGAGAGCTCGACCAACAGCTCCTGGAGCTCGACGGCGAGCCGTTCGGGGTCGAGGACGCGCAGGCACGCGCCGAGAATGCGCGCTCCCGCGGCGGCCTCGGCCATCCGGTCGGCGGTGTTGCGCGGGACGGCGACGGTGACCTCGGCCGCCCGGGCGTGCAGGGCAAGGGTGCCGCCGGCCCACAGCTCCGCGTCGTCGGGATGGGCCATCACCGCGAGCACGCTGCCCGGACGGGCCGTCCCGGCCGTCCCGGCCGGCGTGGCCGTCCCAGCCGCCGGATCGTGGTCATTCATGCCGCTGTCCGTTCACGTCCACCCACGCCCTAACCCATCCCGAAATAGCTTCCATTGATCAGGTCGGGATCGGCGGCGAGAGCCGCCGCGGTGTCGCTGAAGGCTATCCGGCCCCGGTCGAGGATGTACCCGCGGTCCGCCGCGGCGAGGGCGAGCGACACATGCTGCTCGATCAGCAGAATGCCGGTGCCGTGCTCGTCCGCCAGCCGGCGCAGGACGGCCAGCAGGCTGAGCGCGAGATCGGTCGCCAGGCCGGCGGAGAACTCGTCGACCAGCAGCAGCCGCGGCCGGCGGGCGACGGCGCTGGCCAGCGCGAGCTGCTGCCGTTCGCCCCCGGAGAGCTCGCCGCTGCCACGGTCGAGCAGGGGGCGCAGGGTGGGGAAGCTCTCCAGCGTCTTCTCGATCTGGTCACCGGGCCGGCGGCCGACAGCCAGCCGCAGGATCTGGCGGACCGTCAGGCCGCGCAGCGGCGTGCCGCCCTGCGGCACCACCGCCAGGCCGCGGCGGGCGAGCCTGGCCGGGTGCGCCCGCCGCACCGGCTGCCCGAGCACGGTTATCCGGCCGCCCAACGGCGCGATCGTCCCGGTCACCGTGCGGACCAGGGTCGTCTTGCCACCGCCGTTGGGCCCCAGCAGGGCGACGACCTCGCCGGCCCGGACCTCAAGCGAAAGGTCGTGCAGCACGGGAACACCCGCGTACCCGCTGACGACCTTCTCGACGAGAAGTGCCCGCTCCGGCCGGGCCTGCGTGGGCAGCCGTACCGTGCTGGCCGGCGGAGCGCCGAGGTAGATCTCACGGACCTCGGCGCGCTCGCGGATCTCCGCCGGCGGGCCGTGCGCGACCATCCGGCCGCCGCTGAGCACCACGACGTCGTCGCAGGCCTCGAAGACCAGTTTGATGTCATGGTCGACGAGCAGGATCGCGCAGCCACGTTCGGCCAGCCGTCGTATCCGGCCGGTGAGGACGGATCGGGCGGCCGAGTCCAGGCCGGCCGCCGGCTCGTCCACCAGCAGCACCTGGCCACCCGCGGCCAGCGCCCGGCCGAGGCCGACGGCGAGCCGTTCGTCGTGGTTGAGCATGGCCGGCAGTTGCTCCGCGACCGCGCCCAGCTCCAGCGTCCAGGCGGGTTCCGGCCCGGCGACCGCCAGGTTCTCGGCGACGGAGAGATCCTCGAACAGTTCCAGGGACTGGAAGGTGCGGGCCAGGCCCCGGCGGAACCGTTCGTGCGGTGGCAGTGTGTTCAGCACCGTCCCGTCCAGGATGATCCGGCCGGCGCTGGACGGGGTGAATCCCGTGATCGCGTCTATCAGGGTGGTCTTCCCGGCGCCGTTCGGCCCGATGAGGCCGGTCACCCGACCAGCACGCAGCGCGAACGACACGTCGTGGACGACCTCGACCTTCCCGTAGCGGACGCACAGCCCGTCGACGTCCAGACGTATGGTCACCGGGCCACCTCGGCATGTCGGGCCAGCCGCCGGGCCGGCTTCGATTGTCGTGGATCGTAGGCAAGCCCTTCCGGACGCACCACCACCAGGACGACCAGGGCGACACCGCACAGCAACGACTGGTAGCGCGCGAGATGGCCGAAGTTGTCCAGCACCGTGAACACCACACCGCCGGGGGCCAGCAGGCCGCCCAGCATCGCCCCGCGCACGCTCATCACCCCGCCGACCGACGCGATCGCCAGGAAGAACAGGGACGCGAACACCCCGAAGGAGTCGAACGACAGCCTGCCCTGGCCGTAACCGATGAGGCATCCGCCGAGACCGGCGATCCCGGCGGAGACGGCGGACGCGAGCAGCTTGGTCCGGGCGGCGTCGACGCCCATGGCCGATGCCGCCCGCTCGTTGGAGCGGACCGCGAGCATGCGCAGGCCCGACGTGGACCCGCGCAGCCGGGCCACCCCGAAGCCGCACAGCGCGAACACGCCAAGGCAGAGCAGCCCGTACCCCAGCCGTGGGAAGCCCTTCCCGGCCACCCCGAGGTCGAGGCCGAAGAGCTCCGGCGGCGGGACGACCGAGCCGGCAAGCCCACCGGTAATCAACGGGTTCACAAAAACGATCTCCTGGAAGGCGACCCCGGCGGTGAGCGTGACGATGGCCAGATCGACCCCTCGGATCCGCCGCGACAACGCCCCGAGCACCAGGCCCGCGACGGTGGCCGCCGCGGTGGCGAGCAGCGGCGCGAGCGGGAACGGCACGCCCAGACCGCCCTGCAGCCGGGCCAGCAGGAACCCGGCCACCCCGGCCAGCGACATCTGCGCGAGGGAGAGCTGGCCGGCGAACCCGGTCAGCACGACGAAGGACAGGCACACCACGGCGGCAGCCAGGCTGCGTTCCAGGCCCAGCCGGTAGGGGCCGCTGAGAACGAGCAGCGTGAGCGTTCCGGCCGGCACGAGGACGGCGAGATCGCGCAACGGACGTCCGGTCGGCTCCGCGCGCGGCAGCCGCGCGACCGCTGCCACGGCCCTGGCCCGCCCGGGTATGAGCTGGCCGCGGGTGACCGCGACGACGATGAGGACGAGCAACGGGAACAGCGTCCGCAGACCGGGCTGGTTGAGCCATGGGACGTCGTGCTGCAGAGGCAGGAGAACCGACTGGAGCATGCCGAGCAGCAGCGCGCCGACAATGGTGGCGCCGAACGACGACAGCCCACCGAGCAGCGCCGCCGCGAGCGCGGGAACAATGAAAAGAGTGTAGGTGGACGGGCTCAACACGCTGATCGGGGCGACGAGTATCCCGGCGAGCGCGCCGAGTACGGACGCCACGACCCAGCTCACCGCGGCGACCGCCTCCGGGCGGTAACCGAACTGTTCCACCGCCTCGTCGGATTCGGCGACCGCCTTGGTGGCGAGCCCGAACAGCGTCCAGCGGGACACCGCCCACATGATCATGCCAATGCCCGTGACCAGTACCGCGAGCAGCGGACGGTCGACCGGAAGGGCCACTCCGAACGCGGAGAAAGATTTCTGCGGAAGTACGGAATCGATGAACCTGTTGTCCGACCCGAACTGCAGTACCGCCAGCGCCTGGAGGGCGATCATGAGGCCGACCGAGGCGACCAGGGACAGGGCTGGCGGGGCGTGCCGGAGCGGCCTGAATATGAGAAAGTACACAAGCAGGCCGAGGAGCGCGGCCATGGCCAGCGACACGGCCAACGCCAGCGCGAAGGTGGGGCGGTCGGTCAGATGAATACGGGGCGGAAGACCCACGACGGGCAGGACGATGTCCCCCACGTCCCGCAGTTCCGCATACTGGTAGGTGGCGTACATTGCGAACGCGGCGTGCGCGACATTGACCACCCCCGAGGCGCGGTGTATCAGCACCAGCCCAAGCCCCAGCGCCGCATACACCGCGCCCGCGCCCAGACCCAGGATCAGTGCCGCGACATACGTGGACACAGCGCTCTCCAATCGACAGGGCAGCCCGTTGCGGACCAACACGGTGCCTTGTGGGCTAAGGCAGTGTAACTTCTGGCAATATGACGCTGTCCCGCCGTGTCGTCGCAGCAGCCGCAGTCACGTTGGCCGTCCTCGCCGGGTGCACCAGCCAGCGCGGCAGCGGCTCCAACAGCCCAGGTCAGGCCGCAAACCACCTGAACGGGCCACCTGTCAAGATCGGCTTCGTCTCCATGGAGAACACCCCGCTCGGGTCGTTTCCCGAGACACGAATAGCTGCCGAGAGGGCCGTCGCCTACGCCAACGCCGTGCTTGGCGGGGTTCACGGCCGGCCGCTCGAACTCGTCCCCTGTGCAACAAATGGCTCACCGGAGTCGTCCCAGGACTGTGCCAACCGGCTCATAGCCGCGGGCCCCGTGGCCGTGGTCGGCGGGGTGGATCTGAGCACCGAGGCGGCCATGTCGCTCTACCAGCAGGCCGGCATTCCCTATGTCAGCGGATCACCCCAGCTGAGCGGGGAGCTGAGCTCGCCCAACTCCTTCTCGCTGACCGGTGGCACGCTCACGGAACTGCTCGGGATCACCGAGTACCTGACCACCACCAGGCATGTCACAAAGGTTCACGCCCTGTACGCGGACCTGCCCGGGCTGCTGACCGCCGCCATTCAGGGATCCAGGAGCATCCTGCAGAAGAAAGGAGTCTCGGAGATCCAGCTGGTATCGGAGAAAGTGGACACGGCGGACTTCGCCCCGGCGGTCAGCCAGGTCGCGTCCGGGAACCCGGACGCGATCGTCGTTGTTTTCCCGGCCCAGTCGTGTGCCCGTATAGCCCAGGCCGCCGGCAGCCTTCAGGTGAAAGCACCGATATACTTCGTCGGCTCCTGTGCGACGGCCGCGGTGGCACGTGCCGGCGGCCAGGCCACCAGTAACATGAACTTCGCCTCCAGCTATCTTCCGCTCGACTCGACCGGTGATGACAAGGATGCCAAAGCATTCCGTGATAATGTACCGGAAGCATCGCGCTCGCCGTTGTCACAGGCGTCTTTCTCGACCGTTCTCGCGGTACGGTCACTGCTCGCCGAGATCACACAGACGACCTCCGGAGATCTGCGGGACGCGTTCAGGGCGGCCCGGGACCATCCGAACGTGATGGCCCATCCGTTCACCTGTGACGGCACCCTGATAAAGGCGTTCCCGGCGGTCTGCAACACGGCGGTACGCATCCTGCGGTGGTCGGACGGAAGGTTCGTCGACGCCACCGGCACCTGGGTGGACGGCCGCGGGCTCATGTCACTGATCGGATGATCGTCAGGCTCACCGGCCCGCCGGCACCGCCGATCGCTGGCGGCGCCGGCGGGCCGGGCATCCCCGACGCCCGCGCGGCATCCCCGGCGCCCGCGCGGCACCCTCACGCGCACGACGGCCCTGCATCCTGGCATCGAGACGGGCGCCGGGACGGCCAGCCCGCGACCGCCTCGATGCAATCCGTATTGACAACGGTTTCCAGATCGGGGACAGTTCCGCTCGGATGAACCACCCCGAGCGCCCAGGAGGTTCCGTGTCCCTGACCGTCTCCCCCGACCTGCTCGCCCAGGCCGAACGCGGCCACGTCCCGGACGACGCCTTCCTCGCCTGCGTGCGCGACTCGCTGCCGTACGCCTACGAGCTCGTCGAACGGCTCGCGGGCAGGCTGCCCGGCAGCGATCGCGACTTCGCGGACAACCTCGTCCCACCGCCGGACGACGCGGCGCAGGGGCAGCTGCTGCGGGCGATGGCGAGCACCGCCATCCGGGCCGCGCTGGAGAAGCGCTTCGGCGTGGCCCTCGCCTTCCAGAACTGTCACCGCCTGGCCGCGTTCCGGCCGGAGGCGGTCGGTGGGGAGCAGCACCGACGATTCATCTCCAACGAGAGCCAGGTACTCAACCAGCAGCCGGAGTTCGTCAACTGCTGATCGTCAACCGCTGATCCCGCCGCTGGCCAACGGGCCCGGCGTACCGCCGTGCGCGGGCGCGCCACCGGGCCCGGGCAGCGGGCTCGCCTCGCCCGCGGCGCCCCCGGCCGGCCGGGTCC
>NZ_CAKKTL010000282.1:0-6077 GCF_920664355.1 Protofrankia sp. CiP1_Cm_nod2 | reverse complement strand
GGCCGGGCTGGCCGGGTGCTCTGCCGGCCGGCCAGCCCGGCCAGCACCGCCGGCCGGCCGCTCCGCTCGCCGCCGGCCATCCGGGCCGGCGTGGCCGCCCGGATGGCCGGCGGCGAGCGGGCGGGGAGTGGGAAGTGGGTATCCCGTAGGGCCGCAACCGCCGGCACCACAGGCCTGACGGACGCCGCCGCCTCCCGCGTCGGCTACCCGAATCCGCATGGTGCGGGTTGGCGGACAGCCAGCGAACAGTTGTAAGCGGCAGATAAATAAGTGAAACCCGGGACGGCCTTTGGCGCCGTCCGCGCCTTCCCCGTGCGCGGACGTTATCTACTCGTCCATCCCGGGTCCCACTGTCAGTGGACGCTAGGACCCAACCGCCGTCGGCGTCAATTCGCCGGGCGGAGCGCATCCGCCTGTTGTTTGTGCACTGTGTCTTCCCGCTGTGATCAGCGGTTCCGCGGCGTTGTGACGGTGTCCCGTTCCCGTCCGCCGGCCGGAGCGCGGCCTGCAGCCGGGCCTTCCTGTCGGCCTTGTGTCACGTGGTGGCCGGCACACGCGTGGTGGCCGGCACATACACCTGGGCGGGAACAGGCCGGCCGGGACGGCTGGACAGCCGCGTCCCGCCCGGCTCGACGGGCAGCGGCAGCAGCCCTGGCCCCTCCCGCGACCGTTCCGGGAAGTTGTCGCTATGTTTTGTTTCTGTTGTCACCGCCTCCGGTGTCGCCGCCGTCCTCGGTGTCACGGCCTCCGGCTGTTGTCACCGTCGCCGGTCGGTGCCGGGGCGCCGCCGGCCGGTACCCGGTCGCGGAGCATGCAGGTCAGGCGGGACGTGCACACCAGGCGCCCGGCATCGTCGGTGATCCGGATGTCGAAGGTGGCCAGGGACCGGCTGGCGTGTACCCGGGTCGCGACGCCGGTGACCGTCCCGGACGACGCGGCCCGGTGATGGGTGGCGCTGATCTCGATACCGACCGCCGCCCGGCTGGGACCGGCGTTCAGCATGGCGCCGACCGACCCGGCCGTCTCGGCCAGCACCACCGAGGCGCCGCCGTGCAGCAGCCCGTACGGCTGCCGGTTGCCCGCCACGGGCATGGTCGCGACCACGCGCTCGGTGCTCGCCTCGACGATCGTGATGCCCATCCGCTCGGCGAGCTCGCCGCGCCGGGTGTTGACCGCCGCCAGCACGGCCACCGGGTCGGAAGGGTCCACGACGATGACGTGGTCACCGGCGCCGCCGTCGGCCGGGCCGCGGCGAGCGGAGTCGTGATCGGAAGCCGTCGCTGTGTGTGATGGAACCGACGGGCCCGGCGCGCTCCCCGATGACGGGGCATTCCACGAAGTCTGCGAATCTGTCACGTCAAAAACCTACATATCTCCCCACCCGCGCACCGGCATGGCGTGGGGCCGGCATGGCGTGGGGCGGGCCGGCGAACCGCGATGGCGGCGTACCGGGCGCCGGGCCGCGGCGGGGGAGGGGCCGGGCCCGCGGGTCCGGCCGGCCAGGGCCGCCGCCCCGGGCGCCAGGCCGGTGATCTCTCCAGGGATGATCACGGACCGGGCCGGCGGCCGCCGCCCCGGGCGCCGGGCCGGTGACGGCGCGTTCCCTGCCGGAAGGACTGTCGGACCGTCTCCATAGAATTGCCGTCGTGCCCGCCACGACCACGACCTCCGGCAACCCCCCCGTCGGCAAGGCTGCTGCCGGCAAGGCTGCTGCCGGCCGGCCGTCGCGCGCGGCGTCCGCCCGGCCGGCCGGCGGCGCGGCGGCGGGGGCCACGGCGGGTGAACCGCGGCTGCTCCTCCTCGACGGCCACTCCCTGGCCTACCGGGCGTTCTTCGCGCTGCCGGTGGAGAACTTCTCCACCACGACGGGGCAGCCGACCAACGCCGTCTACGGCTTCACCTCGATGCTGATCAACGTGCTGCGGGACGAGCGCCCCACCCACGTCGCGGTGGCCTGGGACCTGCCGACCCCGACCTTCCGGCACACCCAGTACGCCGAGTACAAGGCGGGACGGGCCGAGACGCCCGCGGACTTCGTCGGTCAGGTCAGCCTCATCCACCAGGTGTGCGACTCCCTGGCCGTCCCCGGGGTCGCCGCCGCCGGCTACGAGGCCGACGACGTCATCGCCACGCTCGCCACCCAGGGCGCGGCCCTGGACATGCAGGTCCTCGTCGTCACCGGTGACCGGGACGCGCTGCAGCTCGTCGACGAGCGGGTGACGGTGCTGATGACCCGGCGCGGCATCAGTGACATGACCAGGTTCACCCCCGCCGAGGTGGAGGCGAAGTACGGCCTCACCCCGGCGCAGTACCCGGACTTCGCCGCGCTGCGCGGGGACCCGTCGGACAACCTGCCGTCGGTGCCCGGGGTGGGGGAGAAGACCGCCACCAAGTGGATCCAGCAGTTCGGGTCGCTGGCCGCCCTGGTGGACCGGGCCGACGAGGTCGGCGGGAAGGCGGGGGCCTCGCTGCGCGCGCACCTGGCCAACGTGATCCGTAACCGTTCCCTGACCGAGCTGGCCCGTGACGTGCCGCTGGCGGTCACACCCACCGACCTCCAGCTCCGGCCGTGGGACCGGGAGGCCGTCCACCAGCTCTTCGACACCCTGCAGTTCCGGGTGCTGCGGGAGCGGCTGTACGCGGCGCTGGGCACGGTCGAGCCCGAGGCCGACGCCGGCTTCGAGGTGACCGCGCGGGTGCTCGAGCCCGGGGAGGTGGCCGGCTGGCTGACCGCGCACACCGGCGGCGGGCAGCGCCTCGGCGTGTACGTCCGGGGCGGCTGGGGCCGGGGCACCGGCAGCGTGACCGGCCTCGCGCTCGCCACCGCCGCCGGCGCCGGCGCCTGGATCGACCCCACCGCGCTCACCGCGGACGACGACGCGGCGCTGGCCGCCTGGCTGGCCGACGAGCGCCGGCCCAAGGCCGCCCACGACGTCAAGGGGCCCATGCTCGCGCTCGCCGCCCACGGGTTCTCCCTCGCCGGTGTCACCAGCGACACCGCGCTCGCCGCCTACCTGGCCCTGCCCGGCCAGCGCACCTTCGACCTCGCCGACCTCGTCCTGCGCTACCTGCGGCGCGACCTGCGCCCGGAGACGTCCGGGACGGGGCAGCTGACCATCGACGGGTCGGACGAGACGGACGCCGCCGCCGCCGACGTCGTGCGGGCCCGCGCGACGCTGGAGCTCGCCGACGCCCTCGACGCCGACCTGGACCGCCGCGGCGCCACCGCGCTGCTGCGCGACGTCGAGCTCCCGCTGGTCACGGTGCTCGCCGGGATGGAGCGGGCGGGGATCGCGGCCGACACCGACCACCTGCTCGAGCTCCAGAAGCACTACGGCGCGCAGGTCACCGAGGTGGCCGCGCAGGCCCACGAGATCGTCGGCCGGCCGTTCAACCTCAGCTCGCCCAAGCAGCTGCAGGTGATCCTCTTCGACGAGCTGGGCCTGCCGAAGACCAAGAAGATCAAGACCGGCTACACCACCGACGCGGACGCGCTGGCCTGGCTGGCCACCCAGGCCGACCACCCGCTGCTGGCCGTGCTCCTGCGCCACCGTGACGTCGCCCGGCTGCGCACGGTGGTGGACTCGCTCATCCCGATGATCGACGACGCCGGCCGCGTCCACACGACGTTCAACCAGATGATCGCGGCGACCGGACGGCTGTCCTCGGCTGACCCCAACCTGCAGAACATCCCGGTGCGCACCGCCGAGGGCCGCCAGATCCGCCGGGCGTTCGTCGTCGGCTCGGGGTACGAGTCCCTGCTCACGGCCGACTACTCGCAGATCGAGATGCGTATCATGGCGCACCTCTCCGGTGACCAGGGGCTGATCGAGGCGTTCGCCTCGGGTGAGGACCTGCACACGTTCGTCGCCGCCCAGGCGTTCGGCATCCCGGTGGGCGAGGTCGACCCGGAGCTGCGCCGCCGGATCAAGGCCATGTCCTACGGGCTGGCCTACGGCCTGTCGGCGTTCGGGCTCGCCGGTCAGCTCGGCATCCACCCGGAGGAGGCCCGCGCGCAGATGGAGGCGTACTTCGCCCGGTTCGGCGGGGTGCGTGACTTCCTGCGCGGCGTGGTCGAACGGGCCCGCGCGGACGGCTACACCGAGACGATTCTCGGCCGCCGCCGCTACCTTCCCGATCTGACCAGTGACAACACGCAGCGACGGCAGATGGCCGAGCGGATGGCGCTCAACGCCCCCATCCAGGGCTCCGCGGCCGACATCATCAAGATCGCGATGCTCGGTGTCGACCGGCGGCTGCGGGAGCACGGGGCACGGTCACGGCTGCTGCTGCAGGTGCACGACGAGCTCGTCCTGGAGATCGCCCCGGGCGAGCGCGCCGACGTCGAGGCGCTGGTGCGCGCCGAGATGGGCGGGGCCTACCGGATGTCGGTCCCCCTCGAGGTCAGCGTCGGTTCCGGCCGGACATGGGACGACGCGGCGCACTGACATCTCCGGCGCCGTCCCGGCGCCATTCCCGTCACCGCCCGTCATTTCTGTCGCCCTCCGTCCTGTTGTCATCTTTTCTGTCGCCATCCGTTATTGTCCTTTTTACGCGGTTGCTGTCCGTTCTGTCGCCACGGACGTCTGCCACCGGATGCCCCGACGTGGGCGTGGACCGTCGGATTCGGGTTACTGTGGAGAAACGGCATCGTTCCCGTGTCGTGATATGAACGTCAACTAAATGTCCGGCCCGTTCCCATCCGTATCTCGCCGAGTGGGTTTTTCCCGGGTCCGGGCGGTCGCCCGGACAGGTGCAGGTGCGTCGCGGTGCGCGAGCGTCGCAGTGCGTGAGCCGCTCCCAGCTGTGGGCTGACAGGTTCCGCCGGCCCGGCGAGCCCCGTCGGCGAGCCTGGTGGAAAGACCGAGGCCCGGCAGCCATGTCGAGGCCCGGCGGAAAGGCATTGTGTCGTTGTCCGTGTAGTGCACCGATGGCCATGAAGTGGAGCCGTCTACGCCGTCGCGCCCGGCCGCCCCGGATCCGGGATATGTCCCGGACTCGGTCCATGCCCCGGATTCGGGTCATATTCCGGATTCGGCCGGTGCGGCCGTGGCGCCGCGCACCCGATGGCAGGAGGACCGATCGCCGTGAGCCTCTCGTTCTTCACGGACCGGCGGCTTTTCCTGATTGTTCTTTCCACGGTGGGCATCGTCGCGTTCACGGCGTTGGCCCTGCTGCCCGGCTCGCCGGGGCAGGACCGGCTCGCCACGTGGCTGGCGGCGGCGATCAGCGCGGCCAACCTGCTCGCGGCCATGCTGCTGGCCCGGATCGGCCCAAGAGCGCACCAGCTCCTGGTCTTCTCCTCACTGCTGGCCGTCACGATCGCGCTGGGCGGCAGCGACTCGGGCCGGGACAGCGACCTCTACCTGCTCTGGTACTTCTGGATCGCCGCCTACGCCGCGATGGTCGTCCGCCTGCGGGTCGCGCTCCTGCACGCGCTGGTCATCAGCGCCAGCGCGGTGCTGGGGGTTGCTCTCAAGGGCGACCTGTACCCCGGTGGGGCGGCGGTGGTGATGGCCATCGTCACGATCGTCGCCACCACCCTGGTGACGTTCTGGGTCGGCCGCTGGAACCATCTGCTGATCGTCCGTGACCTGCTGACGGGCCTGGCGAACCGGTCCGGCCTCGCCCACGCCGCCCAGCCGGCGATCGCCGCGGCGGTCGCCGACGGCCGGCACGCCGTCCTGGTGCTCCTCGACATCAACCGGTTCCGTGAGGTCAACGACGCCCTCGGCCATCCCGCCGGCGACCGGTTGCTCCAGGTCGTCGCGATGCAGCTGCGTAACGTGGCGACGGATCCCGCCCTGGTCGGACGTCTCGGCGGCGACGAGTTCGCCGTCGTCCTGTGCGGGCTCGAGCTGCCCGACGAGCCCGCCGCCGCCCACGAGCACCTGCGCGCGATCGGCCGTACCGTGATCAGGCAGCTGCGCGGCCCGTTCCGCATCGACGGGGTCGACGTGGAGGTGGAGGCCAGCGCGGGCGTGGCGGCCGCGCCGACGCACGGCACGACCCTCGGCACGCTGCTGCCGGCCGCGGACGCGGCCCTGCACGCGGCCGCCCGTGAGAGCGAGCGGGTC
>NZ_CAKKTL010000281.1:4967-6906 GCF_920664355.1 Protofrankia sp. CiP1_Cm_nod2 | reverse complement strand
GCCCGGCGAAGCCGCCCCGTCGCCACCGCGAGCGCGCCCGGCCCGTGGTGGCGACGGCCCGGCCGCTGTCCGACGACCGGCTGTCGGCAGCCGGGACGCCGTGGCGGGCAGCCGTGCCGACCATGGCCGGCGGGGCCGCCATCTGCTACTTCAGCTTCTCGTTCGGCCCGGCCTTCTTCGCCGCCGACGTTGCCGTGTACGGGCTGGCTGTCGGTCTGCTCATCGTCGCGTTCGGCCTGCTGATGCTCTGGTATCCGGGCGCGTGCGCGGCGCTGGGCCTGCTGTCGGTCATCGGCGGCCTGATCGCCTTCCCGATCGCCGCCGGCGGGCTGGGGGCCGGCTCGCTGCTGGCGATCATCGGTGGGTCGCTCGCCGCCGCGTGGACCCCGCCACCGCACGGCGCGTTCCTCGCCGTGCGCGCCGCCCGCGCCGGCGTGCGGGCCGCGGCGGCGGCCATCGACCTGGCGCTGGCCGGCGTCATCGTCGTCGGCCTCTACGCGACCGTCCTGAACGGGCCGGTCAAGGAGCACATCGCCGTCTGGTACGCGCTGCATCTGGCGGCCTGGCTGCTGGTTGTCGGGCCGGGCGTCGCCGCCGCCCTGACCCCGGGCCGGCTGCTGCTCGGCATCCGGGTGTTCACGGCGCCGGGCCCGGTAGCCGCGGTAGCCGCGGCGGCACCGGGTGCCGGCCCGGCGACAGGCAGCACCGTGTCGGGCACCGCCGTGTCAGGCAGCACCATGTCAGGCAGCGCCGTGGCGACGGGTACCGCGGCGGTGCCGGCCGCCCGGGCGGTGCTCCGCGAGGCACTGCGCACGGTGGAGGTCGTCGGCACCGTCGAACTCGTGCTGCCGCTCCCCCGGCACGTCGGTCTGGGCCCGGCCGCGCTGTGCGCCGCCGTCGTCACCGCCGGCTGGCTGCTTCTGCTGTGGACCGGCCGCGTACCCCACGACCTGATCCCACGCACACGGACGGTCTCGCTGCGCGTAGTCACCGCCCCGACGGCGTCCTCCCTGGCAGGGCCCGCCCCGGCCGCGGGCTCCCCGCCTGCCGACACCCGGCCCGCGGCCGCGGTCACGAGTTCCTCGGTTTCGGATGCCCAGCCCACGGCCGCGGATTCCCCGCCTCCCGATTCCGCTGTTCCGCCTTCTCCGCTGCCAGCCGCGGGGGTCCTGCCCCGCACCGCCCCGGATTCCGCCGCCCCGGATTCCGCCGCCCTGGATTCCGCCGTCCTGGATTCCGCGGCCGAGCCCGACCGGCATGCCACGGGCCCGGCACCGGACCCGGACGCCCGGTGACCCGTTTCCCACGCCACCTCGGCGCGTCGTTGTCCCTGCTGGTCGTGGGCTCGGCCGTCCTGATCATCGGCATGGCCGGCACGGCCTCGGCGCGTGCCGGGGGCGCCAACACGTTCCACTGGACGGGCCGGGACATCGAACTGCGACAACTGGCGCTCGGCGGCACGACCAGCCCGGCGGACGGGGCCCCGGCCGCGCTGCTGCGCATCGGCGACCTGGTCAGCGCCGCTGACTTCCGTCTGGAGAAGGAGATCCGCCTCGGCAGGCTCGGAACGTGGACGCTGGAGGTGACCGCGAACACGATAACCACGACCGGCACGCCGGCGGAGGCCGCGGCGGGGAGCGAGGCCTCGGAGGCAAGCGACATCACCGCGCCCTTCACCTGTGTACGGGATGCCGGCGTCCACGGCTCGGGCCGCGGCACGGGGCCGCTGCTGGACCCGTCACTGAACCGTGCGCTCGATGTCGATCCCGCCACCGGCTATCGGGACACCGTCGTCTCGGCGGCGGTCGGCCTGGTCGGGCGCGGCGACGTCCTGCTGACGCTGGGCCGGATATACAGCGAGTCCGGCCGGATCACCATGCCCAGGCTGCGCCTGACCGGCGCCTCGGTGCTGCTGCGCCCCGGCGGCTACTCCCCCGGT
>NZ_CAKKTL010000281.1:4014-4541 GCF_920664355.1 Protofrankia sp. CiP1_Cm_nod2 | reverse complement strand
ATGGGCGCCCCACCGGCGCACTGCGGCGGCTCCGCTTCCCAGGACGCCATGCCCCAGAACGCTATGTCCCAGTCCCAGTCCCAGTCCCAGGACGCCGGGACACGCAGCACCGGGACGCAGGACGCCGCGGGCACACGAACGGCCGGCGCCATCCCCGCAGCCACCACCCCCGCGACAACGCCCGCGCCAGCGATCGCCTCCGGTGCGGGCAGCGCGGGAGTTCCAGGCCTGGCCGCGCTACCGCCGGAAACGACCCCCGCGCCGATGACACCGGCATCCGGCCAGCCGACGCCGTCCCGACGCTGTCATCCCCTGAACCTGCTCTGCGTCCTCTCCGGACCCCCGTGATCCGGACCCCCGTGACGCTCTCCGAGTGCCCCGCGCCCGGCGGAAGCAGAAAAGATCGCCGCGATTTTGTCGTTGTGTACGCCGCTGGAGCCGAAAAGCGTACACAACGACAAAATCGTCGAGATCATGCTCTCCGCGACTGGCCGCGGACGCCGCCCGCGGCGCCTGATGGCCGGCAT
>NZ_CAKKTL010000281.1:0-3613 GCF_920664355.1 Protofrankia sp. CiP1_Cm_nod2 | reverse complement strand
CGACGGACGTCTGGGCAGCGGCCGGGCCGGCCTGTGCGGGCCGGCCGGCTGGTACCCGGGATGCTCACGTGTTCAGGCGGGCGCGGATCTCCGGGCGTCGTAGCGGCGGGAGTGTGGCCGGCGGCTGGCGGCGGGCCGGCAGCGTGTCGAGCAGCCGGTGGACCGCGGCGCCCACCTCGGCGACCGCCGTCTCGAACGCGTCCCCGGCCGTGGCCGGAGGCTGGCGCAGACCACTGACCTTCCGGACGAACTGGCGGGCGGCCGCCTCGATCTCCTCGTCGGTCGCCGGCGGCTGAAGGCCCCGCAGTTCGGTGATGTTACGACACATGATCCTCACCGTCTCCCCACAGATCCGTATGTACTGGGCGGCCCGCGCGTGCGGGCAGGTCACGTACGTCAGCGTCGCGGCCAGGCCGGAATCCAGTTCGCTGTCCACCCGCTCACCGAAGAGTTCCGAAACCATTCGGACGGAGGATACGGCCGGCGGCAGAATGAGGTCATGCCCAATACGAATCCCACCGTGTGGCTCACCCTGCAGGCCCACAACCCCGCCGTGCTCATCGACTACCTGGTCGAGATCTTCGGTTTCGACCTGGTCGCACGCCACGGCGAAGGCGAGACCGTCGAACACGCCGAACTGCTCTGGCCCGAGGGATCCGGCGGCATCATGCTCGGCGCGTACAAGCCCGAGGGCCACTGGACGCGCGAGCCCGGCACGGCGGGCGGCTATGTGGTGACCAGCGACCCCGATCGGCTGTACGAGCGGGTACTGGCCGCGGGCGCCGACATCATCATCAAGATCAACGAGACGCCCTACGGCTCTCGTGAGTTCGTGGTACGAGACCCGGAGGGCAACCTGTGGGCCTTCGGAACCTACACCGGCGCACCCCGGCAGGAACACCCTTCATAGCACGGAGAATCCCGGACACACCACGCCGCGCTGAATCCGAGGATTCGGAAAGACATTTCAGCCGGCGTTCGAGAGCGTCGACCGAGCAGCTACTGGTCGGCCGCTTGCCGCCCGTCCCGGATTGTCAGAACCTCGCGGGCCAGCCGGGCGCAGCCGGCCTCGAGCTCGGCGTCGTCGGTGAGATCCAGCGACAGACGGGCCCGTATGCCGAGACGCGGCCGGCAGGGCTCTCGTATGACGGTGAGCAGCCTGGTCGCGGCGGTTTCCAGACCGAGGTGCTCCGCCAGGACGTTCTCGAGCTCGGTGAAGTTGCTCTCCAGATATCTGGGGGTGGGCACGGCCAACGTGTATCTGCTCTGTATCACCGCCCGTTCCATCTCGAGTATGAGCGGGACACCGAGGCGGGGAGTGCCTCGTGATCGATACAGACGCGTACTCCCAGCTTCCGGACGCCTACCAGGCGGTCAGGAGCCGGGCCGGGTCGTAGCTGGGCAGACCCGGTACCTGCGTCGTCGTCCGCGTGACAGCGACTGGTGACGCGATGTCACCGCCTGGCACCGCGGCCCGGTCACGCAACAGGTGGTCCAGGTCGGCCTGGGTGAAGGGCTCCTTGTCACGCCATTTGACGGAGCCGACGAAGGTGACCACGTTCGCGCCTTTACCGGGCCGGACTCCTACCAGATCCACCTCGGGTGTGTGGTTACGCGGCCACCAGCCGCCTACGCTCTCAGCGCCGCCGAGCGCGGGATCGTCGATCGCGAGCCTG
This sequence comes from Protofrankia sp. CiP1_Cm_nod2, assembly GCF_920664355.1. NCBI lineage: Bacteria > Bacillati > Actinomycetota > Actinomycetes > Frankiales > Frankiaceae > Protofrankia > Protofrankia sp. CiP1_Cm_nod2. Next base: position 1,937 of record NZ_CAKKTL010000281.1, on the reverse strand, counting down.
GTGAGCGCCTGGCGTACCAGCGGTTCCACCGCCCGTCCGCGATAGGCGGCCCAGCCGCCCGTCACCCTGGCTCTGGCGAGGTCGGGCCGGCCACGCTGAATGTCGGCGACGGCGCCTTCCAGGAAGCGTAGCCAGAACCGCAGGTAGGGGTCGGCGACCCGGTAGCGGGACGCCGTACCGACCTTCACTGCCACCGGACGGTCGACCGCGATCACTCTTTTGCCGGCCAGCAGTGCCAGGGCCCGGGTGAGCGGTGTCGATGCCACACCGGCGCGCGCCGCGATCGCGGAGAAGGCCCGGTCTCCAGCACCGATGGCGCGCAGCACGTCACTCGCCTGCAGATCGCGCGGGAACTCCGCGTCGAGAACCCGCTGACCGGTGACGATGAGCTCGGAGTTATCGTCCGAAAGCTGGTCGTCGAGGAACGCCGGCAGGCCACCGGCTCGCCGCCATTCCAGCAGCAGCCGGGGGTATCCACCGGTGATGAGCTGCGCGTCGAACGCCTCCGCCGCACGTTCGCTGCTGAGACCGAGCATGCGCGCCGTGTCACCGACGGAGAACGGCTCGACGACCATCTCCCGAGCCCGCCCGAAGAGCGGCCGGTCGTGCCCGGTCAGCATCTCCATCACGGCGAGGTCACTGCCGATGATGATGAAAAGGACGGGCCGGTTCTCGAACAGCCGGTCCCAGAGCTTCTGCAGGGTGCCGTCGATGCCGGTATCGCGCTCCAGCAGCCAGGGGAACTCGTCGATTACGACGACGGCCGGCGTGTCCACCGGGAGCGCGGCGTGGGTGGCGCGTAGCGCCTGTTCCCAGGTGCTGAAGCCGCCGGCGGTGAGCCCGTCGGCGCCGGGCAGCGTGCAGTCGAGCCGGGCGTCCTCGACGAACCCGTCGAGGTCTCGCTGGAGAGTGGCCTGCCGAGATCCGGTCACGAACAGTTGCGGCAGACCGCTACGGCGCACGAACTCGCTGATCAGCCTGGACTTGCCGGCCTGTCGCCGGCCCCGGACGCTGACCAGCCGGCCCCGGCCGTCACGGACCGCCGCGAGGTGGGCGTCCAGCCGCGCCAGCTCCTCGGCGCGACCCACGAAGTCCTCATGCACACACGAAGACTAACATCCATGTTAGTGACATCAGTGTTAGTGACATCAGTGTCGCTGGCATCAGCCCCGCCCAGGATCCGGTCTGCCCGCGACACGGCCGAGCCGGACCCACGGAGACGGAAAACAAGAGCCGCAATCGCCTGAAGCACCCCAGAAATTCTGGCATACTATGACAAATAGTATAATCCACGCATAAATGGATGTGTCTTTATCAGCTACAGCCGCAATGACAGTACATATGTAAAATCCCTCATCGAGCATCTCCGAAACAAAAAATTCCAGCGTGGTACGACAACTCAATAGATGCAGGAATGGAATGGCGCAACGAAATCAAGCGAAGGATTGACGGCTGCTCGGTTTTCATCGTGGTAATGTCCCCATCCGCCGAAAAATCAGAGTGGGTCTATCGGGAAACGATACAAGCAGAAAAAGGGAAGATTCCCGTCATGTCACTGCTCCTGACTGGTGATGCATTCTTCCACCTGGCAGACAAACAACATGAAGATGTGCCCGATGGGCGAATGCCATCACCCAGACTCATCACCCTGCTGCGCCGACACTGCGGATACAACTCCGACATCACGACTAACATCGAGAACGACTGGAGGGCCACGCCTCCGACATCCTATACCTATACCTATACGCGTACCTATACCTATACGCGGCCGATGGAGCAGGTTAGGTTCAACCTCGGCAGAGGAGTGCAGTACTTCGCCGCCGTCCTTGCCATTATCTGGATTTTTAGCATCCTCGACGGTAACTCAGGAGAAGTCATCCTGCCAGCACTCCTGCTCCCCGTTCTACTGAGAGTCAGGACAGTAAGAACATCCTATC
>NZ_CAKKTL010000280.1:0-6135 GCF_920664355.1 Protofrankia sp. CiP1_Cm_nod2 | reverse complement strand
GTCCAGGACCACGCGCTTGGACCGGATCCGCAGCCGCCCGTCGATCGCGACGAACCGGTAGTGGTACTTCCCCACGTAGTACGACGCCTTGCCGTTGCGGAACCGCCACACCGTGAAGGACGCCACGACCGGCAGCTCGTCGCCCTCCCGCACACCCACCACGACGTTGCTGAACTGGTGGTTCGTGCGCGAGTGCGGGTACTCGCGGTGCGCCCGGCGGCTGTTGAGACGCTCCACCCGCAGCCGCAGGCGCAGCGCGTTGTCGTCGACGAGGACGAGGTCCCGGGCGGGGTCGCCGTCCGGGCTGTCGTTGCACGGGACGACGTAGGACGCCTCGGGCGCGAACAGCGTGAGCCAGGTGTCGAGATCCCAGGCGTCGAGCAGCTCGGCCTCCAGGCAGAGGAAGTCCTCGACCTGCGACCGGCCGAGCGCGTCCAGGCCGAGGACCACGTCGGGCTGGGACAGCCGGATGATCGGGGCCGGCTGGACGGCCGGGGCGGCCGGGGCACCTGTGGTCGTGGTCATCGGGACGCTCCCGCTCCGCCGCCGTAGCCGGCCGTGCCCATCTGCTGGCTCCAGCGCCGCCAGAAGGCGCGCATCTGCGCCTCGTCGTTGGCCGCGGGGGTGCGGGCCATCCCGCGGGAGATGTCGTTCCACTCCACGCCGCCGCTGCTGAACCCCTGCTGGCAGGACTCCAGCGCCTCCAGGTCGTCCGGGGTGGCGAAGCCGGCCGGGCCGAGGAAGGTCAGGAAGCTGTCGAGCCGGCGCTGGCGCAGCTGGGCGAGCTCGTCGCGGGGCGCGAGTTCCCAGGCGGTGACGTCCATCCGGTTGGGCGCCAGCGGCATGAAGGTACGCACCGTGACCGCCATGATGTCGTTGACGACCAGGTTCGGATAGATCAGCAGGTTGCGGTTGGTGTCGGCCATCCGGCTGCCGCGTGCCTCGCCGTGCCGGGAGACCAGGTCGGCGCGCATGCGGGCGATCTCCTCCCGGGAGTCCTCGCCGAACAGCGGCTCCCACTTGGCGATCGGCCGCCCCCAGGGTGCCCGGTACTCCAGGACGGCGTGCCCGTTGCCCAGGTCGTAGGAGGTGCCGTCCACCCCGCCGGCGAGGTCGGTGCCCAGCGCCAGCAGGTACTTGAAGTAGGTGTCATGGGTGGAGACGGCGTGGTAGCCGTCGATGCTGTTCTCGGCGAGCAGCTTCCAGTTCGCCTCGATGCAGTACTCGTTGGTCCCCTTGATGATCTCCATTTCCCCGTCGGCGGAGTCGATCACCAGGTCCAGGTACTCGACCGCGCCGGCAAGGTAGCTGACCAGGTCCTGGATCTCCGGGTCGAAGCTGGCGAACACGAACCCCCGGTAGCTTTCCACCCGGGCCACCGGCCTGAGGGACAGCGCGGCCAGATCGAGCTCCCCGCCGTACGCGTCCCGGTCGGGGATCCCCATCAGGTGTCCCTCGGAGTCGAAGGTCCAGGCGTGGTAGAAGCACGAGAACGCCTTGGCGTTGCCGGCCGGCTGCCGGCAGACCACCGCGCCCCGGTGGGTGCAGGTGTTGTGGAAGACGTTTATCCGGCCGCTCTTCGCCCCGCGGACCATGAACACCGGCCGGCCGCCGACCGGCCGGCGGACGTAGTCGCCCGGCCTGGACACCTCGGACTCGTGGCCGACGTAGAGCCACGAGTGGCTGAACACCCGGTCCAGCTCCGCGCGGAACACCTCCGGCGAGGTCATCGTCGAGCGGTGGACGCGGAACCGGTGCCGGCCGGTGTCCTCGTCGACCAGCGGGAACCGGCTGTCGGTAGCGGGCGCCGCGTCGAGCAGCGCCGTCGACACTCTCGGTAATTCTGATGTTCTCGACAGGGAAGTCACGGGATCATCTCCGCGAAAAGATCATGAACGGGTGGCGGACGGGCGCGCCAGGAAATGGCGCACGATCTCGGAGAAGTCGTCGGGACGCTCGATCTGCGTCCAGTGCCCACAGCGGGCGAAGACCGCCAGGTCGGCGTCGGGCAGCAGGCGGGCCATGTTCCAGGCGACCTCGACCGGGACGACCTTGTCCTCCCGCCCGTGCACCAGCAGCGTCGGGGTGGTGATGGTGACGACCTCGTCCGCCTCGATGGCGAGCTGGCTGCCGGCGTGGCGGGGGCTGAAGAACATGTCGCGGTAGGCCTCGAAGGCGCCCGGTGCGACGCTGGCCTCGTGCCGGATGCGCACCAGGTCGTCGGTGATGATGGCCGGGTCGACCGCAAAGCAGTCGAGCAGCAGCCGGCGCATGTTCTCCAGCGACGGCTCGTACTCCCGCAGCGCGCGCAGGCCCTCGGTGGGCGTCATCCCCACGCCGGGGACACCCATCAGCACCATCCGGTCCAGCCGTTCGGGGTGCTGCGAGGCCATCCCCAGCGCGATCCGCCCGCCCAGCGAGTTGCCGACCACCGACACCCGCTCGAGCTCGAGCGCGTCCAGCAGCGCCCAGGTGTGGTCGATCCAGGTGGCCAGCGAGTAGTGGATGTCGGCGGGCCGTCCGGTGTGGCCGAACCCGACGATGTCGGGGGCGATCACCCGGAACCGCTGGGCCAGCACGGGGATCGTCAGGCGCCAGTTCGCCCACGCCGAGACCCCGGGCCCGGATCCGTGCAGCAGCAGCACCGGGTCCCCGGAGCCGAGGTCGTGGTAGTGCGTCGGGATGCCGCCGGCGTCGACCGTCCGCCCGGCGGCCTCGTCGGTGACCTCATCGGTGACCGTCGTTGTGCTCACAGACCGGCCTTTCCCTCGAAGATCGCGAAACACTTGTTGGAGTTGAAGACGTCGGTGACCACGAAGGTGGACCAGCTCAGCGGCATGCCGAGCTCGTCCATGGCGCCGGCCAGGCAGAACCAGTTGAGCATCTCGTGCTGCCCGGCCCGCACGATCTGCGCGCCGGTGACGCTGCTCCACGCCGCGTAGTCGCCCCGCACGAACGCCTCGTACAGCCGCAGGTCGGCCGCGGTGTCGGGGCGCAGGTGCCAGGAGGCGTCGGTGAGGAACGCGTGCGACCAGCTGGACGAGGCCACCAGGGCGACCCGCTTGTCGCCGGCGCGCAGCGCGCGGGCCACCGCCCGGCCGAGCTCGAAGCAGCGCGCCGGGGACGGGCCGGCCGGGTCCAGCCGTTCGTCCCGGATCTCGGCGAACCGGGCCAGCGCGCCCCGGCGGGCGATCGCGTGCTGGCCGTAGCAGTTCACCGTGATCGGCAGCAGCCGGTAGGGGAACTCGGTGCCGGCGTGGTCGTAGTCCAGGAACAGCTGGGTGTTGACGATCGCGTGGGGGAAGTGCGCGCCGGCCCGCTTCCGGTAGGAGTACGCGACGTCGAAACCGTCCTGGAGCAGGTCGTCGGTGAGCGCCCGGGCCGCGGCGGCGTCGGAGCGCAGGGTGAACGTCATGTCGTCCGGCCGGCCCCAGGCGTTCGGGCTGCCCCGCTCGTTCATCAGCGCGAACGGGTGCACCTCGGTGTCGTCGTAGGCCAGCACGCAGAAGGGCGGTATCACCTCCTCCCGGAAGTTCTCGTACTGGTCGTCGCCCCACACCACGAGCAGGTCCGGCTGGAAGGCGTCGAGCGCGGCCCGGCAGCGGGCCAGGCCCGCGCGCAGCTCGCGGCGGTGCCCGGCGGCGGCCGCGACTCCCTGGTCGTCAGCCCACTCCCGGCGCATCGGCTCCGGCCAGGACGCCGGATCCTTCTCCGCCGCGGGGATGTCGGGATCCTGCAGCGTCCAGCGCAGCAGCCCGGCCATGTGCTCGTCGGTGCCGGCGAGTAACGGGTAATGGGTCAGCCCGAGCCCGAGAAACTCCGCCATGTCTCACTCCTCTGGTTCGCCCGGACGGCCCGTTGGCACGAGCCGTCTGTCCAGGCCGATGAGCCCGAGCGCGTTGCGCCGGCCGATGGCGGCCCGCAGGCCGGCGGTCAGCCGCTCGTGCGGCCCGGCGAGCACCGCGCCCGCCGGGCTCTCCCGTGCCGCGAAGGGATAGTCGGTGCCGAGCAGGACGTGCTCGGCACCGAAACGCGCCACCGCCAGCAGCAGGCTGTCCACGTCATAGGTCAGCGAGTCGCTGTAGAGCGAACGGGCCAGCGCGCTCGGTAACTGGTCCGCTGGTAGCGCCGGGTCGCTGATGAGCCGGCCCCGGTCGAGCCGGGGCAGCAGCCACGGCAGGCAGCCGCCGCCGTGCGCCAGGCACAGCCGCAGCCCCGGCCGGCGGGCCAGCGCGCCGCCGGCCAGCAGGCCGGCGATCGCGATCCCGGTCTCGGACGGCATGCCGGCGCCGAAGCCCACCCCGAGCCTGGCCAGCCGCGGATCCAGCACCGAGTCGGCGGGGTGCACCAGCACCAGGGCGCCGAGCTCCCCGGCGGCGGCGAAGAACGGGTCGAACCGGGGGTCGCCCAGCTCGTCCTGGCCGACCCGGGTGCCGATCTCGACGCCGAGGAAGCCCAGCTCCCGCACGCACCGGCGCAGCTCGGCGACGGCCACGTCGGGGTCCTGCAACGGCACCGCGCCCAGGGCGCGGAACCGCTCGGGACGCTCGGCGACCAGCGAGGCGAGGAAGTCGTTCTGCGACCGCGCGAGGACCGCGGCACCGGCGGCCGGGGCGTCATGACAGAAAGTGATCGGAATCGGGGAGAGCACCTGCACCGCGACGCCCTCGGCGTCCATGTCGGCCAGGCGGCGCCGCGCCGACCAGCAGCGGTCGTCGACGTCACGGTACGGCCGCCCGCCGACGAGGATGCGCGCCCGGGTGTCACCGAGCCGCTGGACGCAGGGCCAGCCTCGCCAGCCGTCGCGCCCGGCGAGATCGGGCAGCCACGGCGCGATGGCGTGCGTGTGCACGTCGACCAGCCCCGCGCCGGGCAGCCCCGCGCCGGCCGGCGCGCCGCCGGTCACCGCTTCTCCTGCTGTTCTCCCGCTGCCGCTGCCTCGCCCGCCACGGCGCTACCCGCCGCAGGCGTCGTCGACGGGCGAGGACGGCACGTTCACGAACGTCCGCTCGGGGGCCGGCCGATAGATGATCAATTGGCACCAGTCCTTCTCCGGGACCGCCAAGGTCTGCCATCCGACTGGTCGCAACCATAACTATTCTGCATACATGTTTCAAGCATATATATGAAGATCATATAGGCAAACTCTGACCGTCCCCTCATAGGCGGCTACCATCGGTGGAGTCCGCTGACAGGAGGCACCATAATCTTGTTACAGGATTCGATGATGATCGGTTATTCGCCCGGCCTCTGGGCGGGCCACGGCCGGCCGGCGCGGCGCCGGCGGCCGGCGTACGGGCGCGGGCCAGTAGGGCGCGGGCCAGTAGGATGTGGACCGGTAAGGAGCGCGGACGATGCCAGCTGACGCGACGCCTCGAAGTTCTCGCGCGCAGCAGGTCGCGGCGGAGATCGAGGCCAGGATTCTCGCCGAGCGGCTGCCCGCCGGCAGCCGGCTCGGGCTGCGCACCGAACTGATCAGCAGTTTCGAGGTCAGCCCCTCGGTGATGAACGAGGCCCTGGGCATCCTGCGCGAACGTGATCTGATCACGGTCAGGCCCGGGCCCAACGGCGGGGTGTTCGTGGCCAACCCACCGCCCCAGGTCCGCCTCGGCGGAGTCGACCTGTGGCACCAGGGGCTGACCGTGGACCCCGAGCATCTCTTCGAGGCACGCGCCTACCTGGACTCGCTCTTCCCGCCGGTGGCGCTGCAACGCGCCTCCCCCGAGGACGTGCGGGCGATGGAATGGGCCCTGCATGACATGCAGGCGGCAATGGACGACCCGCACGCCTATCTGGCCGCGAACATGCGCCTGCACCTGGCCATCGCCCGGGCGTCCCGGATCGAGGTCCTGGTCGGCCTCTACCAGACGATCGTGTCGATCCTCAGCGCCACGCTCACGAAGGCGACGTACGTGGAGGGCAGCGAGGAGCTGCGGCACCACAACCTGGAGGTGCACAGCAACCTCGTCGCCGCGATCCGGGAGCAGGACACGGTCGCGCTGGAGAAGATCCTCGCGCTGCACAGCCACGACATGGTCCGCATCGCCTGACCAGGCGGGCGGGCGGCCGCGGCCGGCCGGCGGCCGCGCCGCGGGCGCCCACGGCATCGCTGACGCCCACGGCGCGGCCGGCCAC
>NZ_CAKKTL010000279.1:2215-6709 GCF_920664355.1 Protofrankia sp. CiP1_Cm_nod2 | reverse complement strand
CGGCGGGGGGGCGGCCGGGGCGGGTGCGGGTGCGGCGGTGGCCGCCGGAGCGGCGGCCACCGCCGTGCCGCCCTCGTCGATGACGGCGAGTTCGACGCCGACCTCGACCGTTTCGTCCTCGGCCACCCGGATGGCACTGATCACGCCGGACGCGGGTGCGGGGATCTCGGTGTCGACCTTGTCCGTACTGACCTCGAGGAGCGGCTCGTCGGCCTCGACGCGCTCGCCTTCCTTCTTCAGCCAGCGGGTGACGGTGCCCTCGGACACGCTCTCACCCAGACGGGGCATCGTGACGGACACAGACATGGGGTAGGGCTCCTTTGCGGCGTCCGACCGACCGTGGACGACGGGCAACGGCTACGAACGCGATGGGTGCGGGGCGACTCGGAGGGCCTGCGATGACGCGGCGGGCACCTGCCGCCGCGTCATCGCAGGCCCTGATGGCTGGTGGGCGGGCGGGTACACGATCATGGTGTCTGTCGTGTACCCGCGGGCCCTGGTGACTACCAGTGGGGCGGGGGGTGTGCGGCGGTGGCCGGCGTCGCGCATCCGTGGCCCCCGATCGGTCGGTTGACTGTGCTGACTGTCAGTTGTGGGAGTGCAGCGGCTTGCCGGCCAGCGCCAGATGCGCCTCACCGATGGACTCGGACAACGTCGGGTGCGGGTGGATGAGCTGGGCCACCTCGGCGGGCAGCGCCTCCCAGCTGGTGATCAGCTGGGCTTCGGCGATCAGCTCGCCAGCCCGGTCGCCGACGATGTGGACGCCCACCACCGGGCCGTCGGGCACGGCCACGAGCGTCACCGCGCCGGCGGTCTGCAGGATCTGCGCCTTGCCGTTGCCCGCCAGGTCATAGGTCTGGGTGACGATGTCCCCGTACCGCTGCTCCGCCGCGGCCGAGGTCAGACCGACCGAGGCCACCTCGGGGTGCGAGTAGGTGACCCGCGGGATGTTGTCGTAGTCGACCGGCGCCGGGTCCAGCCCGGCCAGGCTCTCGGCGAGGAAGATCCCCTCGGCGAAGCCGACGTGGGCGAGCTGGAGGCCGGGGCGCAGGTCGCCGATGGCGGAGACGGTCGGCACGTTGGTGCGCAGCTGGTGGTCGACGAGGACGTACCCGCGGTCCGTCGCGATGCCGACCTCCTCGTAGCCCAGCCCCTCCGACACCGGCCCGCGCCCGACCGCCACCAGCAGCAGCTCGGCCTCGATGGTCGTGCCGTCCTCGAGGGCCACCGTGACACCCTCGTCGGTGGTCTTCACACCGGCGAACCGGGCGCCGAGGTGCTGCTTGATGCCGCGCCGGCGGAAGGCCCGCTCCAGCAGCTTGGAGCTGGACTCCTCCTCCAGCGGCACCAGGTGGGGCAGGGCCTCGACGATGGTCACCTCGGCGCCGAAGGAGCGCCACACCGAGGCGAACTCGCAGCCGATCGCGCCGGCGCCGAGCACCACGGCGGATGCCGGCACCCGGTCGAGCCGGAGGGCGTCGTCGCTGGTGATCACCTGGTGGTGGTCGACCTCCAGGCCCGGCAGCGACTTCGACTGCGACCCGGTCGCCAGCACGACGTGGCGTCCGGTGACTACCCTGTCGCCCACGGCGACGGATGTTGGTGACACGAGTCGTCCGTAGCCCTCGACGAACTCGATGCCACGGGTGTTCACCAGGCCGGTCAGCCCGCGGTAAAGCTTGCTGACCACCGAGTCCTTGTAGGAGTTGACCTTCGCGATGTCGATTCCCTCGAAGGTCGACAGAATCCCGAAACTACCGCTTTCGTGAATATTGTCCGCGACCTCCGCCGCGTGCAGCAGCGCCTTGGTCGGAATGCACCCGCGATGCAGGCACGTTCCCCCCAGCTTGTCCTTCTCGATCAGAGAAACGGTCAGGCCGAGCTCCGCGGCACGCAGAGCCGTCGCGTAACCGCCACTGCCGCCGCCGAGGATGACCAGGTCGACGGGACCCGCCGCAGAGTCCACCACGCCAGGTGTCCCTTCTCGTTGACTGGTTAGGATGCGTTCAGTCTTTCATGTCACCTCAGTGCGGCGTCGGAGGTCCGCCGCGACTGTGGTGCATGACGCCGGTATTTCATCGGGCTACTTCCGTGCGGTGCCCGTTACCCGCTGGTAGTTGGTTCACCGGACGTCCGGCCGCTGGTTGCCGGCAACGTTCTCGGCGAGTTGGAGCAGGGTCCGGACGATCACCCCGGTGCCGCCCCTGGGGGTGTGCCCGTACGGTTCGCCGCCGTTCCAGGACGGCCCGGCGATGTCGATGTGCGCCCAGGGGACGTCCTCGGGCACGAAGGTGCTCAGGAAGTGGGCGGCGACGAGCATGCCGCCCTCCCGGCCGCCGCCACCGGCGACGTTGGCCAGGTCGGCGACGGCCGAGTCGAGCACCTTGCGCAGCTCCGGCGGCAGTGGCATCGGCCACACCGCCTCGCCGCTGTCGCGGGCGGCCGCGACGACCCGGTCGACCCCGCCGCCGCGGCCCATCACCCCGGCGGTGCGCTGCCCCAGGGCGACGATCTGCGCGCCGGTGAGCGTGGCGACGTCCACGATCAGGGCGGGGGACTCCTCGGCGGCGCGGGCGAGGGCGTCACCGAGGACCAGGCGTCCCTCCGCGTCGGTGTTGAGCACCTCCACCCGGGTGCCGCCGCGCAGGGCCAGGACGTCGCCCGGCCGGATCGCCCCGCCCGAGGGCATGTTCTCCGCCAGCGGCAGCCAGCCGACGAGGCGGACCGGCAGGTTCAGCCGGGCCGCCGCGACGAGCGTCGCGAGCACCGAGGCGGCCCCCGCCATGTCGGTCTTCATCCACTCCATCGCGCCCGCGGGCTTCAGCGACAGGCCGCCCGAGTCGAACGTGATGCCCTTGCCGACGAGGGTGAGCGCGGGCCGCTCGGCGGCCGGCGAACCGGCCGGGCGCCACTCCAGGCGGACGAGGCGGGGCGGGTTCACCGAGCCCTGGCCCACCCCGAGGATGCCGCCGAACCCGCCGTCGGCCAGCGCCCGCTCGTCGAGCACGTCGACGGTGACGCCCACCTCGCCCGCGCGCCGGGCCGCGATCTCGGCGAACGTCGCCGGCGGCAGATGCCCGGGCGGGGTGTTGACGAGGTCGCGGACGAGCGCCACGGACTCCACCGCGACGCCGGCCCGGCGCACCGCGTCGTCGGCGGCGGCCTGGGACACGTCGTCCACCACGAATGTGATTTCGCTCACGGGCAGACGGTGGTCGTCCGCGGACGTGGCCCGGAACTCCCGGAAGGCGTAGGCGCCGAGCAGCGATCCCTCGGCCACGGCGCGCAGCCGCGCCGGCCCGGGGGTGCCGGCGACGAGGGCGAGGGTGGTGGCCACCCGGCTGGTGCCGGCGAGCGCGCGCATGGCCGCCCCGGCCGCGCGGCGCAGCGTCTCATGGCCGATGCCGCCGTCGGCCGCCGCCGCGTCCGCAGCCGCCCCGGTGCCCTCGTCCGCGCCCGTATCCGCTGGTGATGTGCCCGCCGCCGGCGGCTGTGCCGGCGGCGCGCCGACGCCGACCGCGAGCACCGTCGGGATGCGCAGGGTCCCCAGAGTCGCGAACCGGACCAGGTCACCGGCCTTGCCGGTGGCCCCCAGGTCGGCGAGGACCGTCGCGAGCCGGCCACCGAGTGCCATGTCCAGCTCCTCGGTGCCACCGAGCGGGATGGGACCGTCCTTGCCCGTCGCGACACCGATCACCAGCGCGTCAGCATCAAGATCCAGCACGGATGAGGTTGTCACGGCAGTCACGGTCATGCCGAGAGACTACGGAACACACCACAGGACGATGCAGAGCCGGGTCCTCCACACCGTCCCACAGCGCCCTCGCCCGGCCCCCGCCCCGCCCCCGCCCCGCCCCCGGAACCCGCCCGGACCGCCCCGGAACCGGCTCCAGTGCGCGCGCCACAGCCTCCCCACCGCGAGGCCGTTCCCGCCCGTATCCGGCATGCCCGTCAACACCGCCGGCTGCCGAGGCTGTCGGGGCCGCTCCCCGCCCCGTGCCCGCGTCCCGACCGCGTGCCACCCGCCAGCCACTCCCGCGACCGTCGCCCCCGCCGCTCCGGTTGCCCCGAAAGGGCTGAAGGACGCGGATCCACTGCTGCTGGAGCAGCAGCGCAGTCACATCCTTGCCCGCCACCGCCCGCTGGTGATCACCGAGTCGGCGGAGGCCTGGGACGCTGATCTTCCGAAAAACTAAAACAGGTCTGCGGGTCTGTCCGGAAGCCTTGCTTCGGATCCGCTGGCGTCATAGGCAAATTACGCTGCCTAAGATCTTGGCTAGGGTTTCAGGAGATCTTCTATGTCGTAAGACACATATAAAAACTCCGAAGGATGTGGGTCCGCCGCTGCCGTGGTGGCTCGTGTTCGCATTCCTCGGCGGTGTACCGGGGATGTGGGGTGTTCCAGGGCGGAGTGTCCCGACGGGCCGGGCGCACGCGTCCGGATTTTCGATGGGCGAGCCGGACGCTCCCGGGCGGCGGCCGGCTCTCGAGCCC
>NZ_CAKKTL010000279.1:0-1712 GCF_920664355.1 Protofrankia sp. CiP1_Cm_nod2 | reverse complement strand
GAGAGCCGCTCCATGGGGCTAGCCTGCCGAAGCATGGGTGAGCTGTTGCGGTCTCCGTTGCATGACCAGCATGTGGCGCTCGGCGCCAGGCTGGCCGACTTCGGCGGATGGGAGATGCCGATCGAGTATCCCGGCGGGGGTGTGCTCAAGGAACACGCGGCGGTCCGGTCCGCGGTCGGGATCTTCGACGTCAGTCATCTTGGCAAGGCGTGGGTCCGCGGCCCCGGCGCCGCGGACTTCGTCGACTCCACTCTCACCAACGGCCTGTCCCGGATCGGCCCGGGACAGGCCCAGTACACGCTGTGCTGCGACCCGGAGACCGGCGGGGTGGTGGACGACCTGATCGTCTACCTGTATTCCGGGTCGGAGGTCTTCCTGGTCCCCAACGCGGCCAACACCGCGGAGGTCGTCCGCCGGCTCGCGGCGGCGTCCCCGCCGGAGGTCACCGTCGAGAATCTGCACACGGCCTTCGGCGTGATCGCGGTCCAGGGGCCGGCCGCGCCGGAGCTGGTGTCCGCGATCGGCCTGCCGGTCGACGGTGCCTACATGAGCTTCACGCCGGCCGAGTGGAAAGCCGAGGTGAAGGCCGACGCGGCCAGCGTGGGGGCCGGCGCGGGGGCCGCGGGGGAGGGTGGTCGGGCGGCCGGCGGGCCGGGAACCATCCCGGGCATCGGGGGCGGCGGTGCCGGCGGTGCCGGGGACGGCGGGCGTGGCGCCGGCGGGGACGGCTCCCGGCGGGAGATCGTCGTGTGCCGCTCGGGTTACACCGGCGAGCGTGGGTTCGAGCTGGTGACGCCGTGGGCGGACGCCCCGGCGGTGTGGGACGCGCTGCTGGCGGCCGGGGCGTCCCTGGGGGTGCGGCCCTGTGGCCTCGGCGCCCGCGACACCCTGCGGACCGAGATGGGCTACCCGCTGCACGGCCAGGACCTCTCGCCCTCGATCACCCCGGTGCAGGCGCGGGCCGGCTGGGCGGTGGGCTGGGACAAGCCACGGTTCTGGGGCCGGGACGCGCTGCTGGCGGAGCGGAGCGCGGGCCCGGTGCGGCTGCTGTGGGGGCTGCGCTCGACCGACCGGGGCATCCCACGGCCGCACATGGCCGTGTACGACCTGGCCGGCGAGCGGGTGGGCGAGGTCACCAGTGGGACGTTCTCGCCGACGTTGCGGACCGGTATCGCCCTCGCCCTGCTCGACCGCGGCGTCGCCGAGGGAGATACCGTCCGGGTGGACGTGCGGGGCCGGCCGTCGGCGATGACGGTGGTACGCCCACCCTTCGTCGACGCCTCCCCGAAGTAGGGGCCGCAGCGCTCCCGGGGCGCGGTGCGGTGGCCGCGCGTCCCGGCCACCGGAGAAGATCGGCACGATTTTGTCGTTGTGTACGCTTTTGCGGCCAAAAAGCGTACACAACGACAAAATTATCTGGATCATGGCCTGTGCGGATGGTCGTGGATGGGATTCGTGCTCCCTGAGCGGCGCTTTCTAGACGATGCCGAGGCGGTGTTTCAGGCCGTAGGGGGCGTCCAGGGTCATGAACACCAGGGTGACCGTCGCCGTGATCTCGACGAGGGCGCCGAGCACGTCCCCGGTGATGCCGCCGAGGTAGCCGACGAGGTAGCGCCGCAGCAGCCAGCCCACGGCGGTGCCCACGGCCACCGCGGCCACCGCGCGCGCGGCCCGGCCGGGGCCGCCGCCGTCGACGTCGAGCAGCCCCGCGG
>NZ_CAKKTL010000278.1:0-6209 GCF_920664355.1 Protofrankia sp. CiP1_Cm_nod2 | reverse complement strand
GAAACCCTCAGCGACGACAGCAGCCGGCCCGCCCCCGTCGCGGTCTCCCTGCTGCGCCGCAACGAACCGGAGGCGGTCACGGTCGCCACCGCGGTGAGCGCCGCCCACGCCCACGGCGTCCGCCTGGACTGGCCCGCCGTGTTCGCCGGCCTCGGCGCGCGCACCGTCGACCTGCCGACCTACGCGTTCCAGCGCACCCGGCACTGGCTGGAGGCGACACCGGCCGCGGCCAGCGCCGCCGCCGCCGGCGCCGCGACGGCCGGGCAGCCGGCCGGCGGCCCGGTGGGCGGCGTCGGGGACTCCTCCTTCTGGACGGCGGTGCGCCGCGGCGTCCTCGACGAGCTCGCCGACACACTCGGGCTCGCCGGTGAACGGGAGCGCGCCGCGCTGGGCGAGGTGCTGCCCGCCCTCGTGTCCTGGTGGGAGCGGCAGCAGATCACCGACGCGGTGGACGCCGTGCGCTACCGGGTGGTGTGGCGGCCGGTCCACGACCTGCCCGCCGGGCCACCGCGCGGGCGCTGGCTGCTGGTGGTGCCGGCCGACCGCCGTGACGCCCCGCTGGTCACCGCGCTCACCCGCGCGCTGCCGGACACCGTGGTGCTGGCCGTCGACCGGCGGCACAGCACCCGGGAGGGGCTCGCCGCCGAGCTGACCGCCGCCGCGGCGGCGGGGCCGGTGGACGGCGTGCTGTCGCTGCTGGGGCTCGGGGACGACACGGCCGAGACGTCCGACCTGCCCGCCGGGTTCGCCGCGACCGTGGCGCTGGTCCAGGCCGTCGAGGACGCCGGGACCGCCGCGCCGCTGTGGCTGGCGACCCACGGGGCGGTGGCCACCGTCGCCGGCGAGGCTGTCACCGCCCCGGCCGGCGCGCTGGTCTGGGGCCTGCACCCGATCGTCGGCGTGGAGAACCCGCGGCGTGCGGGCGGCGTGGTCGACCTGCCGGAGTCCGTCGACGAGCGGGTGGTCCGCCAGCTCGTCGGCGTCCTGGCCGGTGGGCACGGCGCCGGCGGGCACGGTGCCGGCGGGCACGGCGAGGTCGAGCTGGCCGTGCGCCCGTCCGGGGTGCTGGCCCGCCGGCTGGTGCCCGCGCCCGCCGGTGGCACGACGACCACCGCCGCCATCACGGGCGGGGCCGCTGCCGCCACCGGGCAGGCCATCGGCGCCAACGGCAACCAGGCCACCGCCACCGGCACCGCCACCGGCACCGGCACCGGCAACAGCAACAGCAACAGCAACAACGGGGACGGTGCCCCGGCCGGCTGGCGGCCGGGGCCCGGGACGGTGCTGGTCACCGGCGGTAGCGGCGCGCTGGCCGGGCACGTCGCGCGCTGGCTCGCCGGGCGCGGCGCCGAGCACCTGCTGCTGGTCAGCCGCCGTGGCGACGGCTGGCCGGGGGCCGGCGAGCTGGCCGCGGAGCTGGCCGGCAACGGCACCGCGGTGACCTACGCCGCCGCCGACGTCGCCGACCGTGACCAGCTGGCCGCGGTGCTGGCCGCGATCCCGCCGGGGCAGCCCCTGACCGCGGTGGTGCACACCGCGGCGGTGCTGGACGACGCGCTGCTGACCAGTCTGACCCCCGAGCGGATCGAACGGGTGCTGCGGGTCAAGGCCGGCGGCGCCCGCCACCTGGACGAGCTGACCAGGGACGCGGACCTGACCGCGTTCGTGCTGTTCTCCTCGATCGCCGGCACGGTCGGGCTCGCCGGCCAGGGCAACTACGCCCCGGGCAACGCCTACCTCGACGCCCTCGCCGAGCGGCGCCGGGCCGCAGGCCGGCCCGCGACCTCGGTCGCCTGGGGGCTGTGGAGCGGCGCCGGCATCGCCAGCGCGGACGTCGCCGCGCACGCCGGCCACCAGGGCTTCGCGCCGATCACCCCGGACGTCGCCCTGGCAGCCCTGGGGCAGGCGCTCGAGCGGGGCGATACCCGCCTGGTCGTCACCGAGGCCGACTGGGCGGCGGTGGCCGCCGCCCGCCCGCATCCCCTGCTGCGTGAGCTGCCCGGCGTCGCGGCCGCCACGGCCGCTGCGGCCGGGACGACGGCGCAGGCGGCGGCGGAGGGCGCGGACGACGGCCCGGCCACGCTGGTGCGCCGGCTCGCCGAGGCCTCCGAGCGCCAGGCCCGGCGGATCGTCCTCGAGCTGGTGCGCACGGAGGTGGCCGTGGTGCAGAAGCACGCCTCGGCCGACCGGGTCGACGTCACCCGGCACTTCCGTGAGCAGGGCTTCGACTCGCTCGCGGCCGTCGAGCTGCGCAACCGGCTGACGGCCCGCACCGGGCTCGCCCTGCCCGCGACGCTGGTCTTCGACCATCCGTCCCCGGTGGAGCTGGCCGAGCATCTCCGCGACGCCCTCGTCCCGGCCGCGGGCAGCGGAGAAGCGTCCGACAGCGCTCCCGGACAGGGCAGCGCTCCCGGACAGGAACAGGAAAACGGTCTGGACGCCCCGGACGGCTCCATCACCCATCCGCAGGCCGGCACGCGCACGACGGAGGAACTGCTGTCGGCGTCCGACGACGAACTGATCGCCTTTATAGGCAACGAGCTCGGGATCTCTTGACGTCCTCCCCCGCGTGAACGCGGGGGATTCCAACTCCTACACACCCGCCAGGGAAGGGGGTGCGGTTCGTTGAGGTTCACGGTTCACCGGCACGGCCAACGCCCTGCCTCCCTGCGGGGTCACGGCCCGTCCGGCCGCGATATTCCTTGCAGCGTTGATGTCGGCGTTGCTCTCATGCCCGCAGGCGACGCACACGAACCGAGATTGGCTCTCTCTCGACTCGGCGGCCACATGCCCGCAGGACGAGCAACGCCGACTGGTATAGGCCGCCGGGATCCTCTCCACCCGGCCGGGGGCTTTCTGTTCCAGCCGTCGGACCAGCAGACCCCAGCCGCCCGCGAGGATGCCCCGGTTCAGGCCGGCTTTCGCCCGGACGTTCGTCCCGGGCGCATCCACCGTGCCCCGCGCCGACCGGGTCATCTGCCGGATCTTCAAATCCTCCACCCGGATCACCTCGAACCGGCGGGCGAGATCGGTCGAGGTTTTCTCGACCCAGTCCTTCCGCCGGTCGCTCTCCCGGGCCCGGAGCCGGGCGATCCGGGCCTTGAGCCGGCCGCGGCGGTGCGAGCCGCGTTTCGCCCGGGCGAGCCGGCGCTGCAGCCGGAACAGCCGTGCGGCCTCCTCGCGTCGCAGCCCCGGGCAGCGCAGCAGCTCCCCGGTCGACAAGGCCGCGGACACGACCACCCCCCGGTCCACCCCGACGACCCCACCGGCCCCGGACACCGCGACAGGGTCGGGTACGACGGCGAACGCGACATGCCACCGGCCCGCCCGATCCCGGGTCACCCGGAACGACGTCGCGGCCGGTACCGGGCGCGTGCGGCGGAAACGCACCCAGCCAACCTTCGGGACCCGCACCCGCGACCAGCGGCGGTTCTCCCGCCGGAAATCACCGGGTTTCACCGCGACGTTCCGGAAACCCTCGCCCCGGCCGCGTTTCCGGAACGACGGTTTCCGGTGCGAACCGCGGAAAAAGCCTGCCAGGGCCGTGGCGAAGTCCCGCAACGCCTGCTGCTGAACAATGACGCTGCCCGCGGCAAGCCAGCCGAACTCCCGCCGTGCGTCGGTCAGCTGCCGGTTCTGCTCGGCGTATCCGGGCGCGGGTCCGCGGCGCGGATGCCACCAGGATTGTTGTTCGAGCGCGAGATTCCACACGTACCGCGCGTGCCCGCAATGCGACTCCAGAACCGCCACCTGATCGGCGGTCGGATAGAGTCGGAAACGGGACATGGAATGATCCTACCGAAGGGATGCCGATCTATGATCACCGGCGCACCGGGGGTTTCCCACCGGCCGGGATGCGCACCGCCGGTCACGCCGCACGCAACGCCGATCCCGGCGGATCGGCGTTGCGTGCCCCGCTCCGCGGGAGACCGGATTCCTCCCCGGTCTGAAGGCCGGGGCATTCTCTGGATGCCTTCGGTGACCATGCCCGACACATCCCGCAGGAGAGGCTGACCGTGAGCGACGACAAGATCCGGTACCTGCTGCGCCGCGTCACCGCGGAGCTGCACGACACCCGCGAACGCCTGCGGGAGGCGCGCGGTGAACGCCAAGAGCCGATCGCGATCGTCGGCCTGGCCTGCCGGTTCCCGGGCGGGGCAGGCTCGCCGGACGGGCTGTGGCGGCTGGTCGCCGACGGCGGTGACGCGATCACCGAGTTCCCGCGGGACCGCGGCTGGGACCTGGACGCCCTCTACGACCCCGACCCGGACCACCCCGGCACGTCCTACACCCGTTACGGGGCGTTCCTGGACGCGGTCGGCGACTTCGACGCGGAGTTCTTCGGGATCTCCCCGCGGGAGGCGCTGGCGACCGACCCGCAGCACCGGCTGCTGCTGGAGGCCACCTGGGAGCTGCTGGAGAACGCCGGGATCGACCCGGCGTCGCTGCGCGGCAGCCGCACCGGTGTGTTCGCGGGCACGAACGTGGCCGACTACGCCGCCCAGGCCGACCCGCCGCCGGACCTGGAGGGCTACCTCGGGCTGGGCAGCGCCGGCAGCGTGCTCTCGGGCCGGGTGTCGTACACGTTCGGTTTCGAGGGGCCGGCGGTCACCATCGACACGGCCTGCTCGTCGTCGCTGGTCGCCCTGCACCTGGCCGCCCAGGCGCTGCGCGCCGGGGACGCGGAGCTGGCGGTCGCCGGCGGGGTGACGGTGATGTCCTCCCCCGGCGAGTTCGTCGAGTTCTCCCGGCAGCGCGGGCTCGCCCCCGACGGCCGCAGCAAGGCGTTCGCGGCGGCGGCGGACGGCGTGAGCTGGTCCGAGGGCGTCGGGCTCGTCCTGCTCGAGCGGCTCTCGGACGCCCAGCGCGCCGGCCACCGCATCCTCGCCGTGCTCCGCGCCTCCGCCGTCAACCAGGACGGCGCCTCCAACGGCCTGACCGCCCCCAACGGGCCGTCCCAGCAGCGTGTCATCCGCGCCGCCCTCGCCGCCGCCGGCCTGACCCCCGCCGACGTCGACGCCGTCGAGGCCCACGGCACCGGCACCCGCCTCGGCGACCCCATCGAAGCCCAGGCCCTCATCGCCACCTACGGGCAGGGGCGGCCCGCCGACCGGCCGCTGTGGCTGGGCTCGGTCAAGTCGAACATCGGGCACACCCAGGCCGCCGCCGGTGTCGCCGGGGTCATCAAGCTGGTCCAGGCCATCCGCCACGGCGTCCTGCCGAAGACCCTGCACGTGGACGAGCCGTCACCGTACGTGGACTGGTCGGCGGGTGCGGTAGAGCTGCTCACCGAGGCGCGGGCCTGGCCGGAGGTCGACCGCCCCCGCCGGGCCGCCGTCTCCGCCTTCGGCGTCAGCGGCACCAACGCCCACATCATCATCGAACAGGCCCCCACCGGCCCGGACGCCCCAGCGAACGCCGCGCCAGACGCCACCCCGAACGCCTCGGCAGGCATCCCCGCGGGCGCAGGTGCGGGCGATCATGACAACGAGGGGACAAGTGGTCGCCCCGGCAGCCACTTGCTCCCTCAATCTTCCGCTCGGAACGGGACGGACCGCGATCTGGCGGGTGTCTCGGTGAACGGTTCGGTGCAGCGCCCGGCGGGTGCCGGGACGGACGGCCCGGCGGGCCGGGCGGACGTGCGGGTGGATGCCCGGGCCAGCTCGGACGCGTCCGAGGCAGGCGCGCCTGTCGTCGAGGGGGACGCGGCCGGGAGGAGCGCGGGAGCGTCCGCCGAAAGGAGTGCCGAGGGAAGTGAAGGAAGTATTGCGGCGTCTGTCGGCGAACCGGCTGGCAGTCCGCTGCCGTTCCTGATCTCCGCGCGTTCACCGCAGGCGTTGCGGGAGCAGGCCGCCCGGCTGGCCGCGCACGTCAGCGGTGACAGCACGCTGCGGCCGGTGGACGTCGCCTACTCACTGGCCACCACCCGGGCGACGCTGTCCCACCGGGCCGTCGTCGTCGCCGGCAGCCGCGACGAGCTGCTCGCAGGGCTGAACGCCCTCGAGACAGGGACGACGGCCGCCAACGTCGTCGTCGGCTCCGCGGAAGGGGCGGCGCCCGACGGGCAGGTGGCGTTCCTGTTCACCGGGCAGGGCGCCCAGCGCCCCGGCGCCGGCCGCGAGCTCTACGACACCTACCCCGTCTTCCGCGCCGCCTTCGACGAGGTCACCACCGCCCTCGACACCGCCCTCGCCACCTACACCGACCAA
>NZ_CAKKTL010000277.1:0-6280 GCF_920664355.1 Protofrankia sp. CiP1_Cm_nod2 | reverse complement strand
CACCCGCGCCGCCGGCACACCTGCCCGCGCCGGCGGCGGCACCGGCGTATCCGCAGGCGCCGCCGCCCGCGCCCGTACCGGCGTCGGCAGCGGCGGGTGTACGCCGCCGGCCGGCCGTGCTCGTCGCGCTCGCCGGGGCCGTCGCGCTTGCGCTGGCCATCGGCGTGGGAGTGTTCCTGGCCAGCTCCGGCCCGAGCGATTCCGCCGGCTCCGGTCCGGCCGCGGCGGGCACGGCGGGCAGCGCGAAGGCGGCGAGCCCCGCGAATCCGGTGGACACCGCGCCAGGTGGGCCGCCGGGCCCTGCCGCCAGCCCCCTCGGCGGCCACTGGATCGGGACCTGGGGCAACGGAGAGCGCGACCACTACGTGGCGGTGGACGGCACGAGCTTCAAAATGATCTATGATCTCGACGACGGCCGGGTGGCCGGCACACTGCGCGGCGACGTGATCGACGGCCGCTGGGCGGAGGGGGCGCTCGGCGCTCCGCCGGCCCGCTCCGGCTGGGTGCGCTTCCAGCTCATCCGGGACGGCGCCACGGTCCGTCTCGACGGGGTGTGGGGCACCGACCTGGGCGTCACGTCCGGCACCTGGCAGGTCCGGCGCGTCGACGGCAGGCTCACCCCGCAGGCCGCCCTCCGGCTGACGCGCAACGGAAGCTTCCCCGCCCCGCCGCCATGACGGACACCCCCCGGCCGGACCTCTGCCGGGTTCGTCGCAGGTGCTGCCGTCATGAGCGGACGCGGGGCACCTGGTTTCTGCTGACCGTGTCGATGATCTGGGCGGTGGGGCCGACCACGAGCACCTCGTCACCGGGGCGCAGCCGGGTGTGGCGGGTCGGCCGGTAGTTCGGGGAGCGGTCGGCCGTGCCGTCGCGCTCCGAGGAGGTGGCGACCGCGAGCGTCCGGGTACCGGTCGACAGCTCCCGCAGGGTCGGGCCGTCCAGGCCACCGCCGGCGGCCACGGTGATCCGGGCGACGAGGAACGGCGCGCGGTCGATGTAGAAGGTGCTGACGACTTCGTAGTCGAGGGCGGCGCCGACGAACCACGGTGTGGCCAGGGCGGACGCGCTGCGGGCGGTGTGGATGGCGAACCTGCGCTCGGTCTCGTCCGCGAGCGTGGTGTCGAAGATGCGCAGCACCACCCGTAGCCCCGGCTCACCCCCATTACCGGCATCGCTCCCGGATCCGCTGGTTCCGGGAGCGGCGGATCCGTTTCCTGGCCCGCCGGTTCCGGCCGGGACGGACGGCCGTGGCCGCCACCGGCGGCCGCGGCGTCCCCGCTCGGAATGAAAGTCGTCGAACGCCTCCCGGGCGGACAGGACGGTCTCCAGGTTCGCCACGTCGTCGCTGGTCAGCGCGGCCAGCGTGGTCGCCCGGGCGAGGCCGGCCTCCATCAGGGTCGCGCGGACTCTGGCGTCACCGAACACCACCGGCACCTTGAGATCTCGGACGGCAGAGAGGAAGCGGTTGTTCTCGTCCCGTTCGACGACCACCACGTCCCGCCCGGCGGCCAGCAGGCCCTCCACGGTCGCGAGCCCGACCGAACCGAGCCCGCAGACGATGACGTGACCACGCGCGGTGGTGGCGCGTCCCCGGCCGATCGCCCGTTCCAGCCGGCGGCTGATGATCACATTGGTGATGAACGCGTACACGACCGCGATGGACAGCGCTCCGACCAGGATCAGGGCGATGCCGAACGCCTGTAGCCAGTCCTTCGCGACGCCGAAGTTGAAGTCGCCGTAGCCGACGGTGACCATGGTGGCCACGGTCAGGTAGAGGGCGTCGAGGGGGCCGAAGTCGGCGGGCGCGGTGGGGTCGTTGTCGGCGTAGGTCAGGGAGAGCACCAGCGTGCCGACCAGCATGATGCTCAGCACGGCGCCGAAGGCGATCCGGAACGGGCGGTCGAACTCGGCGGCCGTGGTCACGGCGACATCCCGGATCCAAGCACACGGGCGGCGACGCCTGTCGCGGCCCGTCAGCGGGCCGGCGCGACGCACCGACAGGTCCGCCAGCGTGTTGGCGTCGTCGGCGCTGACCACCCGCACCCCGTTGTCGGCGAAGTCCTCCAGCCTCCCGAGCAGGGCGAGATGGTCGCCGACGGCGACCGGAGCGTCACGGCTCGGGCACACCTCGGCCAGTCGTTCCCCTGACCTGCGCAGCGCCACCGGCGTCAGGTTGCCGAAGATCTGCCGGAACGCTCCGGACGAGCTGACCGGGACGTCCACCACGGCGAAGACCTCGCTCCCGAGACGGAAGGCGTGCCGGACGTCGGATCTGATGCATGCCTCGACGAAGCTGTGGCCGGCCTTCTCCGCCAGGTTCAGCACCCGGGTGGTGGGCAGGGCCGCGGAGAGCTGCTCGCCGAGCTGGGTGTTGGCGACCCGGACGACCAGGCGCACCTCGGGCGCGATCTCGGTGGCGACCAGGGCCGTCTCAAGATTGTCCAGGTCGGTGTCGTGGCAGGCGATCAGTGCGGCCGCGTCCCTGACCGACGCCTGCAGCAGCGCCTCGCCGGTGTGCGTGGAGTCGGCCAGGACCGGCACCCCCCAGCGTTGGAGGCGACGGCGCAGGGCGGTGGCACCCCGTCCCTCGATGACGACCACCGGCACCCCGGCCACGTGCAGCTGTTCGGCGATCCGGTAGCCCAGATTGGTCAGCCCGCAGACGACGACATGACCGGACATGTGACCGGACAGGACCGCCACCGCACCTCCACCCGCATGATTCGATCCGGCCACCCGAAAGTATTATCCCGCCCCCTGCGTCCGGCCCCGCTCCGGCCCACCCGCGGGGGCGGGCCGGTGAGCTGGGTCACCTGGGCCTCCCGGATCGGCTTCCCGGGATCCCGGGCGGGAGAAAAACATGCTCGCGATGCCCTCGGCCATCCGGGACAGGCCGGACGGTTACCGGCCGTGCCCGATGATCCGGGGCCTGGGCCTCCGCCGGCGCGGAAAGGACGTGACTATGCTCTTCCGGTCTGGCTGGCCTCGCGGACGGCCGGAGGGCCTTCGACGGTACCGGCGAAGCCGGCGGCCAGCTCCCGCATGGCGGCGTCCAGCAGTTCCGTGAGTTCCAGGTCCTCGTGGCGCAGCCATTGTTCGTAGGCGGCGATCGCCACGCCCAGGGTGGCGTACGCGATCGCCTGCGGGGCCAGGGCGTGCTGGTCCTGGCCGATGCGGTTGCCGATGAACTCGGCGAGGACCTGCCGCCACGCTACGTAGCGCAGGGCCGAGTGCGCCTGGAGGGCCGGGGTGCGCAGGATGAGCTGCATCCGCCGGCGGTGCCAGGGGATCTCGGCGGGCTCGACCCGGTTGAACTCGATCAGTGCCTGGCGGACGGCGTCCATCAGCGGGACGTCGGGCGGGTAGGTGCGCAGGTCCGCGCGCAGCCGGGCCAGCTCCTCGTCGAAGGCGCCCCAGGCGACGTCGTTCTTGGACGGGAAGTAGCGGAAGAACGTCCGCCGCCCGATGCCGGCGGCACGGGCGATGTCGTCGACGGTCGTCCGCTCGAAGCCGCGTTCGGCGAAGAGCTCGAACGCCAGGTGCTCCAGCTCGACCCGGCTGGTGACCGGGCTGCGGCCACCCCGGCCGCCTGCCGCGCCGGGCACGGCGGGCGCGCCAGCCGTGCCGGCCGCGCCGGGTACGCGCTTTCCGCGCTGGTTCCGCATCGCCTCTTCCGGGTGGCATTGGGTGCCAATATTATGCGTGCCTGCGGTCACAGCGACTCATGTTGTCGGACGGGAGCATTCCATGCCGCACCGGATGGCCAGGTCGTGCCGGACGCGCGTGGCGGGCCCGGGCCCGGGGCCGGCGCGTGGCCGGGCGCGCTCGGCGGGCAGCCCACGTCCGGAGCATGGCCGGAAGCCGCCGGACGCGGGCCGTGGCCGACCGGCTGCCCGCCGCGGGCACGACCGCCGGCGGTGGGAAGGCCGGCGGTGGGAAGGCCGGCGGTGGGAAGGCCGGCTGCGGGAAGGCCGGCTGCGGGAAGGCTGGCGGTGGGAAGGCCGGTGACCCGGCCGGCGACGGCGGCCACGGACACGGGGGCCGAGGGGGCAGCGGCAGGCTCGGCGACGTCGGATACGGCAGGCGGGGCAGCGGCGGGCACCGCGCGGACGGCGTCCGGGCAGACGGCGGCGGGCCCGTGGGCGGGCAGCGGCCGGGTGGCGGTGGTGACGGGGGCGGCCCGCGGCATCGGCGCGGCCGTGGTGGGCCAGCTGGCCGCGCAGGGGTGGCGGGTCGTCGCGGTGGACGTGTGCGCCGACCTGCCCGGCGTCGCCTACCCGCTGGGGACGCCCGAGGAGCTGCGCGCGCTCGCCCAGCGCTGGCCCGGCCGGGTCCGCGACGTGGTGGCCGACGTGCGCGAGGCACCGGCCCTGGCCGAGGCTGTCGAGCTGGCCGAGCGCGAGTTCGGGGGAGTGCACGCCGCGGTGGCCGCCGCCGCGGTGATGGCCGGCGGCCGGCCGCTGTGGGAGACCACGGACGCCGAGTGGGACGTCCTGTTCGAGGTCGGGGTGCGCGGGGTGCTCAACCTCGCCCGCGCGGCCGTGCCCGCCCTGCTGCGCGCCGCGCCGCCGCGCTCCGGCCGGTTCGTGGCGCTGGCGTCGGCGGCAGCCCACCGCGGCCTGTGGCATCTGGCCGCCTACAACGCGGCGAAGCACGCCGTCGTGGGGCTGGTGCGCGGGCTCGCGACCGATCTGCGGGGCACCGGTGTCACGGCCACCGCGGTGTCCCCGGGCTCCACCCGCACGGCCATGCTGGACGCGACCGCCGCCCTCTACGACCTGCCGGACGTCGACGGGTTCGCCGGATACCAGCTCCTCGACCGCCTGCTGCGGCCGGAGGAGGTCGCCGCCACCGTGTGCTGGCTGTGCGGCGAGGGCTCGTCCGCGATCACCGGCACCGTGGTGCACGCCGACGGCGGCTTCACCGCGTGACAGGCACCGTGGGCCCGCGGCGGGCTCCCGCGACGCGGACACCGCTGTGACGAACGCCGGAAATCCCGCGAGCCCCAGGAATCCCGCGGACTCCGGGAGACCCACGAAGCGCGCGGACGACGCCTTGGACGCCGCGGGCTCCCAGCGCCCGGGCACTCCCGCGGCGGGAGCCGGCGGCACCCGGGACGAGGGCCGCGCGGGCTCGGGAAGCCCGGCGGACGGTGTCCTGCGGCTGGTCTTCGACCCCGGTACGCGCCGGTGGGCCGACGGGCAGGTGCTGCTCGGCGGTTCCCCGCTGCGGGTCCTGCGGCTGCCCGCCGCCGGCGCCCGGCTGGTCGGGGAGTGGATGCGCGGGCAGCCGGTCGGGCCCGATCCGGCGCGGCGGCGGCTGGCGGACCGGCTGGTGGCGGCCGGAATCGCCCACCCGGTCTACGAACGTCCCCGGCTGCGCCTGTCCGACGTCACGCTCGTCGTCCCCGTGCGCGACCACGCCGCCGCCCTGGAACGGCTGCTCGCCGCGCTGGGCGCGGCAGGTGAGCTGGGTACGGCTGGCGAGGCGAACAAGGCGGGCGGAGGGAGCAAGGCGGGCGGTGAGAGCAAGGCGGGCGAGGGGGATGCGAGGGAGACAAGGAAGGTGGGGGAGGCGGGGGAGGCGGGGGAGCTGGCGGAGGTGGTCGTCGTGGACGACGGTTCCGTGCCGCCGCTGCCGCGGGCGACGGTCCGTCACCGGCGGCCCCGCGGCCCCGCGGCCGCGCGCAACACCGGCTGGCGGCGGGCGGGCACCGAGCTGGTGGCCTTCCTGGACGCCGATGTGCGGCCCGGGCCGGGCTGGCTGGAGCCGCTGCTGGCGCACTTCGACGCCCCGGACGTCGCCGCGGTGGCTCCCCGGGTGACCAGCCTGCCCGGCCGGTCGTTACTGGCCCGCTACGAGCGGGCGCGCTCGCCGCTGGACCTCGGCGGCGCCGCGGCGCCGGTGCGGCCGGCGAGCCGGGTGAGCTACGTCCCCTCGGCCGCGCTCGTGGTGCGTGCCGCCGCCCTGCGGGAGCTGCGCGGTTTCGACGAGCGGATGCGCTTCGGCGAGGACGTGGACCTTGTGTGGCGGCTGGTGCGCGCCGGCTGGCAGGTCCGTTACGAGCCCGCGTCACGGGTCGGGCACGCTCCTCGCGTCCGGTGGACGGCGTGGCTGCGGCAGCGCTTCGACTACGGGACGTCGGCGGCGCCGCTGGCCGCCCGGCACGGCACGGCCATCGCTCCGGTGCGGATGTCGGTGTGGAGCGCGCTGTCGTGGGCGGCGGTGGCCGCCGGCCGGCCGCGGGCCGGGCTCGCGGCCGCGGCCGGTACGGCGGCGT
>NZ_CAKKTL010000276.1:0-6334 GCF_920664355.1 Protofrankia sp. CiP1_Cm_nod2 | reverse complement strand
GGGGTGCGCGGCGCCCGGGGCGCCCATGGTGGCGGCGCCCGTCGGCGCAGCCGCCCCCGGGCGACCGCCGGTTTCGCCCTGGGTGGCCGGCTGGCGCCCGACTGGCGCCACCGGTTCCTGCCGCGCCGGCCCCGCGGCCGCAGACCGCTGGTGGCGGTCGTGATCGCGGCTGTCGTCCTGCTCTGCGGGATCGTCGTGTCCAGGGCGTTGTCCGGGCCGGGCACGACGCCGATCCCCCCGCTGGTAGGCCTCGACCAGTCCGTGGCGGTACAGGCGCTGACCGACGCCGGGTTCGCCGTGGCCTACGACGAGGCCGCCACCAGCGACACCATCCCCGCCGGGAAGGTCATGACGCAGGAGCCGGCCAGCGCCGTCAGGGCGGCGCGCGGCAGCCCCGTGCGGATACGCCTGAGCCTGGGCCGGGCGAAGGTCCGGGTGCCGGACGTCGCCACCCTGTCGGTGGCGGAGGCCCAGGCCCGGCTGACCCGCCAGCAGCTCAACCTCTCCGCGACGCCACGCACGGAGGCCAACGACACGATCCCGGCCGGCAACGTGATCAGGACGGAGCCCGCCGTCAACACCGAGCTCGCCGCCGGCGCCCAGGTGACGCTGATCGTCAGTTCCGGTCCAGCCATGGTGACCGTCCCCAATGTGATCAACATGCCCATCGCCACGGCCCAGTCCCAGCTCGGCGCCCTCGGCCTGAAAGTGACACGGCTCGACATCAACGACGGGACGGTGCAGAGCGGAAACGTCATCCGCACCTCCCCCGACCCGGGGCAGCCAGTCGCCCGCGGCTCGGTGGTGACAGTGCTGGTGTCCAAAGGACCGCTGGACGACGAGGACCGCGGCGACCTGGTCGAGGTACCCGACGTCACCGGCCAGAAATATCAGAACGCGGCTCGCGAACTGCAGCGCCACGGGCTGCGGGCCGAGCGCAACGGCTTCATCTTCTTCGACAACTCGGTGGTCAGTAGCATGGATCCGCCCCCTGGCAGCAAGGTCAAGCGAGGTACCAAGGTGACCCTCACTGTCGAATAGCTCCGGTAATCGCCGCCCGGCTGTTCCAGGGGGGCATTTTTCCCGGCATACTTCGACTGTCCGGACGAATCACCCTCGGGCATGGGGCGGGATACGTGCCCGGACGGGGTGTCCCTGGTCATCATGGGGGCCGACGGTGTATCCGGGTGGTAGCGACCCCCGGTCGGCACACCGTACAGGGGGAAACAGGGGGGACTCCGGTGGGAGCACTGCTCACGGGGCGACGAGTCACGGGGCGACGAGCCAAGCGTTTCGACCGGCTGGTCGACAGCGGGTCGCCGGCCGCTCACCCGGGTGACCGCGAGCGGCTGGCCGTGGTCGCGGCGCTGCGTGCCCGCGAAACGGTGTCGTCACGTCCCGAGTTCCGTACGGCGCTGCGCGCCCAGCTGCTCGCCGAGAGCCTGACCACCGGGCTGTCGCGGACCGCCACCGATATCGCGCCGGCTATCGCGCCGGCTATCGCGCCGACAGCTGTCTCGCCGGTGCCGGGCGCCACGGCCCCCGATGCCCCGGCGGCCCCGGCCCCGGCCCCGGGCGCGTCGCCGGTGAGACGCCCGGGCTACCTGGTGCGCACGCCCGCCCAGCGAGGCCTGTTCGCCTGGGCCACCGCGTCCCGGACGACGGCCCTCCCCCGGCCCACCGCCGGCCCGCGTCCGGTCCTGCTCGGCGCCCTCGCGGTGTCGGTGGTGGTGACCGGGATCACCGTCGGGACCCATCGGGCGGTCCCCGGTGAGCCGCTGTACGGGCTCAAGCTGCGCGTCGAGCACATCCAGCTCGACCTCACCAGCAGCCCGGTCGAAAAAGCCAAGATCCATCTTGATATCGCCCGCACCAGGCTCAACGAGATCAATTCGATCATGGATAACGGGCGGCTGCCGAAGAAGACCATCGAGGTACACGACCTGCTGACGGCCTGGCAGCAGGAAGCGTCCGCCGGCGGGAACGTCCTGGTCACCGAGGCCCGCAGGGGCAGCGAGGACGCGCTGCGAACCGTCCAGGACTTCACCGACGACCAGTCGCGGGACCTGCACGTCCTGCTCGACAACCTGCCGGACGGCCCCCTGCACGCCATGACCGCCGAGGCCCTCGACTACGTGCACGGCGTCCACAGCACCCTCAGCACCGGCGAGAACACCCCACCGGCGGCGGGCGCCCCCGGCCAGGCGGACGCCTCACACTCACCGCAACCGGTCCCGTTCGCCGTCCTGACCCCTCCCGTGGCCGCGAGCCCCGCCGCCCACCCCAGCATCAGCCCCTCGGCGGCATCACCACGGCCGGCCCGTTCCGCGGGCGCCGTCCACAGCCCGCAGGCACCGGCCACGCAGGCCTCCGAGCCCCAGGCCGTCCCGACCGACGCGCCCGCGCCCAGCGCGCCCGCGCCCAGCGCGCCGGAGAGCCCGCCGCCGGCCGATGCGGGCGGCCCCGTCCAACCGGTCGGCACCAGCACCGGCGGAGCCGCCTGATCCTGACGGGCGGGCCGGCCCCTGGCCGCCTGTCGGCCGGGGCGTTCCCGGCCGGGATCACCACCCTGGGGCCCTCGGCCGCGGCCCGGGAGGAAGACCGGCCCGCGGCCACCGCGCGGGATCACCCCGTGGGGACGTGGGATCACCCCGTCGGGATCAGTGCCTCTGCGAGCGGGCCACGTTGATCTGCTGCAGCATCTCCGCCACGAGGAAGGCGAGCTCCAGGGCCTGACCGGTGTTCAGCCGCGGGTCGCAGGCGGTCTCGTACCGGCCGGCCAGGTCCGCCTCACCGATACGCTCTCCCCCACCGAGGCACTCGGTGACGTTGTCCCCGGTCAGCTCGATGTGGATCCCCCCGGGATGGGTGCCGAGCTGCCGGTGGACCTCGAAGAAGCCGAGCACCTCGTCCAGGACGTCGTCGAAGTGCCGGGTCTTCACACCGTTGACGTCCCGGGTGTTGCCGTGCATCGGGTCGCACGACCACACCACCGGATGCCCGGCGGAGTTGACCTTCTCGACGATCGCGGGCAGGACGTCGCGGATACGGCCGGCGCCCATCCGGGTGATGAGTGTGAGCCGGCCGGGCACGTGGTCGGGGCTGAGCCGGTCGGCGAGGGCCAGTACCTCGTCGGGCGAGGCCTTCGGGCCCACCTTGCAGCCGAGCGGATTGCCGATCCGGGACATCAGGTCCACGTGGGCGCCGTCGAGGTCACGGGTCCGTTCGCCGATCCACAGCAGGTGCGCCGAAAGATCGTAGATCGAGCCGGTGGCGTCCTCCCTGCGGGTGAGCGCCCGTTCGTAGTCCAGCAGCAGCGCCTCGTG
This sequence comes from Protofrankia sp. CiP1_Cm_nod2, assembly GCF_920664355.1. Lineage (NCBI taxonomy): Bacteria > Bacillati > Actinomycetota > Actinomycetes > Frankiales > Frankiaceae > Protofrankia > Protofrankia sp. CiP1_Cm_nod2. The sequence continues at coordinate 3,008 of NZ_CAKKTL010000276.1, read as the reverse complement.
GCTGGTGAACAGCTCGACGCCGTGCAGTGTCGGCGTGCGCTCGAGATCGATACCACAGGCGGCCATGAACGACAGGGCCCGCTCGATGTCGGTCGCCATCACCTCGTAACGACGCCCGGCCGCCGAATCCCGCACGAACGCCTTGTTCCATTCGTGCACCTTGGACAGATCGGAGAACCCGCCGGTCGCGAAGGCACGGATGAGGTTCAGCGCGACCGCGCTGGCATGGTAGGCGTCCAGCATGCGGCCGGGGTCGGGCCGGCGGGCCCGCGCCGTGGCGGCGATGTCGTTGACCGCGTCACCGCGGTAGGACGGCAGGCCGGTGCCGGCCTCGATGTCGGCCGAGCGGGGCTTGGCGTACTGGCCGGCGATCCGGGCGACCTTGACCACCGGCACGCTCGCGCCATAGGTGAGCACGATCGCCATCTGCAGCAGCGTCTTCACCTTGTCGCGAATCTTGTTGGCGGTGTTCGCGGCGAAGGTCTCCGCGCAGTCTCCGCCCTGCAGCAGAAATGCCTCGCCCCGGGCGACCGCCGCGAGCCGTTCGGTCAGAATCCGCACCTCGGGTGCGACAACCAGCGGTGGCAGTGTCGCCAACCGGTCGCGGACGGCGGCCAGTTCCCCCTGGTCCGGCCAGTTCGGTTGCTGTTTGGCCGGCAGGGCCCGCCAGGCGTCGAGTTCCTCCACAGTGATACAGGGTACGGCCCGGGCACGGGCGCACGTCGCGCAATCCCCGGTGTCATACCGTCCCGCGCCACCCGCCCGTGCCACCCTGCGGCAGCCGGCCAGCCGCCGGCTTCACGGCCGCTTCCCGGCCGCTTCCCGGCCGGCCGCCCGGGCCCCGCGCGGCCGTTTCAGCCGTTTTCCGGGCGTTTCGGCCGCTTCATCCTTCGCAGCTGTTTTCCGGCCCTTCGCGGCGGGCGTCTCAGCCGAAGAAGACCTCGGCCTCGGCGTAGAGCTCCTCCGGCACCAGCTTGAGCTCCCGGGTCGCCTCCGCCAGCGGCACCCGGTCGATCCGGGTACCGTGCAGCGCCACCATCGTGCCCCAGGCGCCGTCGTGCGCGGCGTCGATGGCGTGCAGGCCGAAGCGGGTCGCCAGCCACCGGTCGAACGCCGTCGGGGTGCCGCCCCGCTGGACGTGGCCGAGCACGGTCGCGCGGGACTCCCGCCCCGTCCGCCCGCGGATCTCGGTCTCCAGCACGGCGGCGATCCCCTGCAGCCGGACGTGGCCGAAGGCGTCGAGCTCCCCCTCCTTGACGGTCAGCGAACCGGCCACCGGGACGGCGCCCTCCGCCACCACGATGATCGGCGCGTACTGGGAGGCGAAACGGTGCTCGACGAAGGCGCAGACCTTGTCGATGTCGAACGGCCGCTCCGGCAGCAGGATCACGTTGGCCCCGCCGGCCAGCCCGCTGTGCAGCGCTATCCACCCCGCGTGGCGTCCCATCACCTCGACGATGAGGACGCGGTGATGGCTCTCGGCGGTGGTGTGCAGCCGGTCGATGGCCTCCATCGCGATGTTGACAGCGGTGTCGAAGCCGAAGGTGTAGTCGGTGGCGGACAGGTCGTTGTCGATGGTCTTGGGCACGCCGACGACCGGGATGCCCTCGTCGTGCAGGCGGGCAGCCACCCCCAGGGTGTCCTCCCCGCCGATCGCGATCAGCGCGTCGACGCCGTGCGCGGCCAGGGTCCGCCGAATACGCGCGACACCGCCGTCCTCCTTGTAGGGATTTGTGCGACTGGATCCGAGAATAGTGCCACCACGCGGGAGAATTCCGCGTACCGCCTCCACCCCGAGCGGGACGGTAGCGTTCTCCAGCGGACCTCGCCAACCATCCCGGAAGCCCACGAAAGAATATCCGTAGACATCCGTGCCCTTGCGGACGACCGCCCGGATGACCGCATTCAGCCCGGGACAGTCCCCACCGCCTGTAAGTACCCCGATCCGCATTCCATGCACCTCCTGGCGGGCCGAAGAAAGCGCGATCTTCTTTTTCTCGCGCCCGGCTCCCCTGGCCACCCGATGGTCATCAACCGGTGACGAGCCGCTCCTGTCAGTTCGGAAGCGTAATCCCACGGAGAGGATCGAAGAAACACATCCGCCGCCCGTGGCGCGGGGAATTCGCCGGCCCGGCGGCCGTACTTCACGGAAGTTTCGCCACGATCCTCACCGCGCGGGGGCCGGGGCCGGGCAGGCCCGCAGCGGCGCCAGGACCCGCCAGCGGTCGAGGTTGTGCCGGGCGTCGGCGAGCGCGTCGTGGGCGTCGGACGGCGGGGGCGGCAGCGGTGGCCGGCCGACCTCCTCCCAGAGCTGGCGCAGGTCCCGGGTGAAACGGGGGAGGAACCGGGGCAGGTCGGTCATCGTGCCGAAGAGCTGGCAGAGCACCACGTGGTCGTAGGCGGCGTACCAGGCCCACAGCTCCGGCGGCCCGGCTGCGCCGAGGAAGGCGACGATGTCGGAACGGATGCGCGCCCGCGTCCGCCAGCTCGGGTCGGACGGCGGCGGGAGCTTGTCCAGGACGTTGCGCCGCACCCACGGCACGGCGAAGGCCGGGTCGAACTCGGTGGACACGGCGTAGTACTCCCGGCTGCCGTCCTCGCTGACAATCCCGATGCTCACCAGGTCCAGCCAGAGGTGGCCCCCCTCCGAGCGCTCGATGAACTCGGTGTCGTAGAGATAGCGGCTGGCCACCGCTCCAGTCTGCCCGCCGGCCGCCCGGGAGGACGCGCTCATTCGCCGCGGGGGGACGCCGGGCCGTGGCGGCGGTCACGACGCAGCCTCGACCACAGCCCGGCGAGGACGATCGCCATCCCGGCGGCGCCGGCCAGCGGCAGCGCCCACAGCAGCATGCCGTTGACCTCCTCGCCGGCGTCGCGCTCATCGGCCCGGCCCGCGACGGTGGTCTGATCCACGGCGGCCGGGCCGGAACTGCCGCCATCGGCGGCCCCCGCCGGGGCTGCGGCAGTACCCGGGGTGACGGCCGCCGCGCCGGCCGCCGGGCACGGGC
>NZ_CAKKTL010000275.1:0-6338 GCF_920664355.1 Protofrankia sp. CiP1_Cm_nod2 | reverse complement strand
CTCCCGCCGGCGGGACAGGTCGGTCCGCCCCCGCGGGGAGGGCGGCCCGGCCCGCCGGCGCCGAGGACGCGGACGTGCCGGAGCCCGCCGGGCAGCGGTGGGAGCGTGTCCTGGTGCGGGTCCCCAGGGCACAGGGGCAGCAGCTCGCCGCCGCGCTCAAGGCGGCCAGCGGCGTCCTCGACGCCCGCCGCTCCCCACCGGTGCGGGTCGTCCCCGATCCGATCACCTTGCTGTGATGATGCCGTGATGACCATGTCTCGCGTAAGTTACTTAGTGTAATAAATTCGTTCCTGATGGACGTGTATTTTGATGGATACATGTTGCGGGCGCGGGAAGAGGGCGCGGGAAGCGGTCGGGAAGAGGTGCGGCAGTGACGGTCCGAGAGATCCGGCTGTTGGGGGACCCGGTGCTGCGGACGGTGGCCGAACTGGTCACCACCTTCGACAAGGAGCTCCGCCGCCTGGTCGACGACCTCGTCGAGAGCATGCACGAGGCGGGTGGGGTCGGGCTGGCCGCGCCGCAGCTCGGGGTGTCGCTGCGGGTGTTCACCTACGACGTGGACGGCGAGGTGGGCCACCTGGTCAACCCCGTCCTCGGGCCGTTCAGCGAGGAGCTGATGGACGGCGAGGAGGGCTGCCTGTCCCTGCCCGGCCTCTCCTTCGAGCTGAGACGGCCGGAGCGGGTGATCGCGGTCGGCCAGAACGTCCACGGCGATCCTGTCACGATCGAGGGCAGCGGCCTGCTGTCACGCTGCGTCCAGCATGAGACCGACCATCTCGACGGGGTGCTGTTCATCGACCGGCTGGATTCGGAGACGAAGAAGGCGGCCATGAAGGCCATCCGCGAGGCGGAGTGGGCCGGGCAGGCTCCGCCGGCGGTGAAGGTGTCCCCGCACCCGCTGTTCGGCCGCGCCCGCTGACCGTCCAGGCCGGCCAGCCCTGGCCGGCCGGCTCCTCGCCGCTCGGCCGGGTGACGGGCCTCCGCTTCCCAGCCGGGGCCGTGCCTTCCCCGCCCGGCGGTCCCGGACGGGCCGCGCCGAGCGGGAGGACGCCCCACGGTCAGCCGAACGCGACAGGCAGCCGGTCGAGGCAGATGTGCCGGCCGTTCTCGAAGTAGCGGCGTGGCTGGCCGGTGAGCCGGTAGTTCGGATGCCGGGCCAGTTCGGCCAGGACGGCGAGGAACTCCGTGCGGGCGTGGTGCGCGCCGATGCAGAAGTGCGCGCCCTGGCCGAAGGTCAGGTGCCGGACCGGGTCCCGGTCCAGCCGGAACTCGTCGGGGCCGGGGAACTTCGCCGGGTCCCGGTTCGCCGCCCCGGTGAGCAGCACGACCCGCGCGCCGGCGGGGATCGTCGTACCGGCGATCTCCACGGGCCTGGTCGTCAGCCGGGTGCCGTGGTCCACCGGCGTCCACAGCCGCAGCGTCTCCTCCACCGCCACCGGCATCAGCTCGGGCCGTCCGCGCAGCTCGTCCTGGAGGTCGGGACGTCGGGCGAGCTGCCAGAGCAGGTGCGCGAGCGTGTTCATCGACGTCTCGTGGCCGGCGATGGCGAAGGCGACCAGCATCACGTGCAGCTCGGCGTCGGTGACCGGCCGGCCGTCGAAGTCCGACCGCACCAGGGCGGACAGGTAGTCCTCGCCGGGGTCGGCGCGGGCCCGTTGGATCTCGGCGCGGAACAGCTCGGCGAACGGCGGCCAGAAGCCGTCGGGGCTGTCGTCGGTGGGCATTCTCGACCAGGTGTTCGCGGTCAGCCGCCGGATGCGTTGCTGCGCGTCCGGGGAGAAACCGACGGCGAGGCCGACCACGGCCAGCGGCAGCGGTACGGCCAGTTCCGCGACCAGGTCGCCGTGCCCGCGTTCCACCACCGGTCGCAGCAGCCGTGCCACCAGGGCGGACACCGCCGGTCGCAGGTCCTGGGCCCGGGCCGCCAGGAACGGTGGCCGCATCAGGGCGCGGAAGGTGGTGTGCTCGGGGGGGTCGTATTCCAGCGGCGCGAACCGCGGGGTCCCCGCCGCCCGGGGGAAGAACACCCCGGACGCGGAGCTGAAGGTCTCGTGGTCCTTCAGCGCGGTCGCCACGTCGTCGTAGTGGGACAGGATCCAGATCCCGCCGTACGCCCGGGAACGGACGACCCGGCCGCGTTCCCGGATGCCCCGGTGCACGGCGATGGCCGTCTCCGGGTCGAAGGCCGGGTCGTGGTGGTCGAAGTCTGCGATGAGCCGCCGTACAGCCGCGGTCACGCTCCGCGCGCTGCCCGTGCCCCCGCCCGCCGTCCCGTTCCCGGCGCCGCTCTCGGCCACGTCCGGTCTCTCGGCCGTGTCCGGCCTTCCGGCCACGTCCTCGCCAGCCGCGATCTTGTTCGTGTTCCTGGTCACCGGGCCACTTCGGCTTCCTGGTCGGCTTCCCGCCGCCCGCTCCCGGGACGCAGGTGCTCCAGCGGGTGGGTCAGCTCCGGGTGGTAGGTCTCGTCCACGATCCACTTGACCATCCGCCGGGTGGGCTCCATGGCGTCCTGGGGGAGGTCCGCGCGGAAACGCGTCGCGTAGCCCAGCGAGACCAGCCGTTGCGCCCCGTACAGCGGAGCTGTGTCGCGCAGCTGCCGTTTGAGCGATTCCGGGTACACCCCCACGGTCTGGGTGTAGGCGTTCATCGCGCGGACCGCGTCCGCGACGTCGTCGACCGGGACGACGTTGGCCACCCGTCCGGACAGCGTCTGGTGGAAGTCGACGGGGTCGGGCAGCTGTGAGACCACCACCGCGCCCTCGTCGGCCCTGCCGCCGATCACCCGGTAGAAGTCGGTGTCCGCGCGCAGCACCCGCAGGTCGGCCCGCAGGTCGGGGTCGAAACGGCGGGCCGGGGTGCTGACCTGTTCCGGCAGCGCCTGGACGGCGTCGTAGAGCAGTTGTCCCCACCGGTTGGCCAGGGCCACCCCGGCCGGGCCGGTGCCGGTGACGACGTAGATCACCCGGGCGTTGAAGCAGCCTTCCTGGTTGAGCACGCCGACGTCGGCGGCGGCCAGCCGGGCGGTGGCGGCCATGCTCGCCGCGTCGGCGAAGGCCTGCGCGCCGATGACGGTGGCGCTGAGCTTCGGGTCGAGCGGGACGAGTTCCAGCCCGGGCCGGATGTAGCGGGTGACGTGCTGGACGGAGGCCAGCCCGCCCCAGGCGACGATCTTCTCCACCTGTGCCGGGTGGTAGAGGGCGCGCTCGAACCGCTCGTCGCCGCCCTTCCAGTACACGACGCTCAGGTGCCGGGTGAGCGGGTGCCCGGGGGCGGTCTCGGCGATCGTCCGGGCGATGGCCAGCGCGGTGAGCGGGTCGTTGGACGGGCTCTTGATGATCGTGTCGCACCGGGTGATCGCGCTGCGCACGATGGTGATCGCGGCGATGATCGGGTTGTTGCCGGCGATGATGTGCACGCAGCGGGAGCCGAACGCGCGGACCGCCCCGGCGCCGACGTCGGCCCAGCCGTCCAGGAAGCGGGTGCCCACGGTGCGCTCGGCGACCGAGCGGACCAGGCCCGGCTCGAACAGCGACGGCAACTGCCGGTAGGTGGAGCGCAGCAGGGCCGGTGTCAGGTCCGAGTAGGCCGCGAGCTGGTCCAGCGCCTCGGCCAGGAACGGGTTGTCCGGCACCGACAGCCTGGCGCCGACCTCGCCGAGCAGATCGATGATCTCCGTCAGCGGCACCGACTGCAGCTCGGCCATGCGCGCGGGGTCGCGCAGCGGGAGCGTGTCGAGCAGGCCGAGCGGATCCGGCGCGGCGAAACCGGCGGCGGACTCGACCGGGCCGGCGGTACGCAGCTCACCCCGGACGAACGCGGGGATCAGTGGTGCCGGCATCTAGACCAGCGCCCCGTTGAGGAACTCCAGCGCCTCACCCAGCGCCTCGGTGGTCGCCGCGCAAGTGATCTTGTCATCGCCGCGGGTGCCGCCGAACCGGCCGATCCGGGTGCCCAGCCGCGGGGTGGTGCGGCCACACGGGCAGGGGTCCCAGGTCACGGTGACCTCGTCCCCGGAGACGAAGCCGCCCCAGTGGATCTCGGCGGTGAGGTCGAGGAAGGCCGCGCGGCCGGTCCGGGTGCCCGTCCGGGGCAGCGGCAGCCCGGTGCCGGGGTCGAGCAGGTAGAAGATCAGCCATGGCTCCAGGTGGTAGCCGGCGTTCTCGCACAGCAGGTTCAGCGAGATCACCTCCACCATCGCGTACACGAGCTGCAGCTGGGGCACGCCGAAGAAGCCGGCCACCCCCCGCGCCCAGTCGTCCGGCAGCACACCCGCCTTGGAACCGCCGCCGGGGAAGACCACCGAGTCCGGCGCGAACAGCTCGCGCAGCCCGCGCGCGGCGCCGGCCCCCGCCATGCCGTGGAAGACGTCCCAGGTGCTCAGGGAGGCCACCCGCCGGCCGCGCAGCGTGTCGGCCAGCCGCTCGACGAACTCGCCCATCCCGCGGCCGGTGGCGTGCAGCGCGTCCTCGAACTCGGCCCTGCGCTGCCGCATGGCCGGGCTGATCTCGACCCGGTCGAGCTCGCCCCGGGCGGCGGCGGCCCGCAGCCGCCCGGCCAGGAACATCACGTCCGCGCTGAGCAGCCCGGGGTGCAGGGTGTGGAACCGGTCGGGATGCCCGGCGATCTGCTCAGCCATCGCGGTGGCGTGCCGGGCGATCCCGCTGCGGCCGGAGCGGAAGCTCGGCCACACCACGTCGACCCCCTCGGGGTCGCGGTCCGGGATGACGTCCAGCCGGACGATCTCGTACAGCCGGTCGTACTCGACGGCCGAGTGCGGGATGAACGACATCGTGCCGGTGGTGCCGGAGGAGTGCGCCAGCCGGAGCTCGGTGCTGGCGTCGATGAGGTCCAGCCACCCGTCGATCGAGGCGCAGCCGGTGGTGTCCAGCCCGGAGAGGTCCACCGTGACCAGGCGGGACAGCCAGGTGGTCAGCCGGTCGAACCGGTTGTCCACCAGCAGCCGGGCCGGATAGGACTTGTACACGGTGTGCGGGAACAGCAGCGGGGCGGCGTCGTCGAGCGAGCGGATCTCGTCGATGCCCTGTTCCTCGGCCAGGGTGCGCAGGATCGGGATACGGTCCCGTAACGCCGCGAACCGGAGCTTGAGCGCGGCCAGCTGCAGCTCGGCCAGCCGCCGCGGCGCAAGGGTGTGCATCGCCAGCCGTGAGTGCCCGAAGTACTCGATCGGATTGCCGGCGAAGGTGAGCAGGTCCTCGTCGCTGGTCATGGCTGGGCCCTTTCTGGCTGCTGCGTGGGTTCCCGCGCCGGAGGTGGCGCGGGCCGCCGTTCCGGCTCCGGCTCCGGTTGTGGCACCGGTTCCGGCTCCGGTTGTGGCACCGGTTCCGCCCCGGTGGACGCGGGCACGGTGGACGCGAGATGGCTGGCGATCGCCGCGACGGTGGGGTGGTGCCACAGCAGTGTCGGCGCGGCCGCGACACCGAGCCGTTCGGTGAGCTGGACGCGCAGCGCCACCGCCAGCAGCGAGTCCAGCCCGCTCTCGGTCAGCGGGCGGTGCGTGTCCACCCGCTCGGACGGCAGCCCGAGCACGTCCGCCGCCGCGTCCCGGACCTGTGCGGTGACCAGCTCGAGGCGTTGCGTGTCCGGCAGCGCGGCCCACTCCACCGCCGTGGCCGGCGGCGCGGCGGCCAGCGCGCGCAGCACGGCCGCCGGGGCCGCGCCGGGCAGCACGGTGAGCACGGCGACGTTCGCCCCGAGACCAGGATGGACGCCGCCCCAGGCGCGCAGCGCGTCGTCCGCGGTGACGTCGCCAGCGGCCCGGGCGCGCAGTTCGGCGTCGACAGTGGCCGCGGAGGCCGCGGCGGCCGCCATGCCCAGGCCACGCCAGCTCGTCCAGGCCAGCGACACCGCGTGATCGTCGCCGGCGGCGCGGCGGTGCCGGGCCAGCCCGTCGAGGAAGGCGTTGCCGGCGGCGTAGGCCGCCTGGCCGGGCAGGTGCAGCAGGCCGCCGGCGGAGGAGAACAGCACGAAGAAGTCCACGCTGCCCGGTGGGAACAGCTCGTGCAGGACGAGCGCGCCGGCCACCTTCGGCCGCATGACCGCCCGCAGCGACCGTTCGTCGAGCGCGTCGATCGGCGCACTGTGGACCACGCCGGCCGCGTGCACGACACCGGCCACCGGCGGCAGGTCGTCGGCGCCCGCCAGCGCGGCGAGCAGCTCCTCCCGGTCGGCGACGTCGGCGGAGAGCACCCGCACCGTGGCGCCCTCGGCCTCGATCGCGGCCCGGAAGTCACCGCGGGCCCGTGGCGGCGCCGGCGCCCGGCCGAGCAGCAGCAGCCGGCGCGCCCCCCGGGCAGCCAGCCAGCGGGCGACGCGCCGGC
>NZ_CAKKTL010000274.1:3297-6543 GCF_920664355.1 Protofrankia sp. CiP1_Cm_nod2 | reverse complement strand
GGCCGGAACGCCGCGCGGCGGGCATGCGGCGGGCATGCGGCAGCCCGGGCGCGCGACCGCGCGACCGCGCGGCGCCGGTGCGCCCAGGGCTGACGGGAGCCGGGGAAGGTCAGTTCGGGCCGGGGGCTGCGTGCTCGCTCATCCAGGTCAGGTCCGGCACCCGGACCCGCAGCCGGTGCGCTATCTCCTCGACGGCCAAGCCCCGGCCGATCGCCTCGCGGATCGCCAGACCACGGACGGCACGCAGCCGCAGCCGCTGAGGATGGTCGTTCCAGAGCAGATCGTGAGCGACCGCTGCGCGCTCGACCGGGTCGGAGATCGCGATAATTTCGTCGAAGAGCAGCACAACGCCCATGGTCCTGCGATCGTGACCATCCAGCAAGAGCGCGCCGTGCCCGGATGGGCGCGGCCGTCCGAGGAGCTACCCTCGCCCGGCCCGGGCACGCCGGCTGTGTCCGGCCCGGGCACGCCGGCCTTGCCCGGCCCGGACACGACGGGCCGGGAGCGGGACGCGCCGGAGCTGTTCCGGGTCGGGCCGCCCGGCCCGCGTGATCCGCAGCGGCCGTTCGGCCACGGCCGCGGTGAGCTCCAGGAGCGGCCCGACCGTGGCCGGGCAGTCGATGAGGTGGGACTGCGGGTGCGCGGCCAGCCTCCGTCGGGCCAACGTCAGCCACAGGCGTTGGACGAGCCGTCCGAACTCCACCTCGCCAGACCTCGCCAGCCGGGCCGGTGCCTGCCGGGACCAGCAGCACCAGCACCGGACCGCCGTCCCGGGACGCCCTGGCCTGCCGCTGGGCCACCGTGTCGCGCAGACCGTGACGGCGTGGCTCCGGCTGCTCAGCCGGGACCATCGCGGTCGTGGCCGGTCTCCGGTGGCCGGGGCACCGGCCGCTCCTGGCCACCGGACGGCCGGGTGAGCGTCGGGACAGGGGCAAAACGGATGATCAGAAGGGCGGCCAGAACGCCGATCAGGGCATCGAGCAGGACGCCGGGGATGACGGCAGGGCCGCTGACGAGGGTGAAGAGCCCGACCGCCACCATCCCGCAGGCCAGGAAGGTGGCGACGGCCACGACGAGGACGAGCACGGCGGCACTGATGACCCGTCCGCCGTGGGAGAGGCCGCCGATGACGGCGTGCCCCACAGCGGCCCCGGCCGTTCGAGCCGTTCCAGGCATCCTGTTCGTCCCGGGTATCCCAGCCGTTCCGGCCCGCTCGGCGGCGGCTGTCGCGCGCGGGGCGTGCGGCGCCGTGGCCGCCGGGGCGTCCGCCAGCGCTGGCCCGGTGTGGCGGGCGGCACTCATCCGGCGTCCACCAGCTGGGATGGCACGGCGGCGTGCAGCTCGCTCGTGAGCGTCTCGACGGTCCATGCGATCTGTTCGGGGGTGTGCTCGCTGGTGATGAAGAAACGCAGCCGGGACAGGCGTTCCTCGACCGCCGGATACATGATCGGGTTGACGCTGATCCCGCGTTCGAACAGCGTGTTGGCCAGCTGGACGCTGCGTATCGAGCCGCCGACGATGCACGGGATGACCGGGGTCCCGGCGCTCGTCCCGGTGTTCACGCCGGCCTCGCGGGCCAGGCGCAGGAACAGGGCCGAGTTGTCGCGCAGCCGGGCCAGCCGGGCCGGCTCCCCCCGCATGACCCGCAGCGCGGCCAGCGCCGCGGCCGTGTTCGGGGGTGTCAGGCCGGCGCTGTAGACGAAGCCCGGCAGCGTGTAGCGCAGGTAGTCCACCAGGGCCCGGCGGCCGGCGACATACCCGCCGCAGCTGGCCAGCGACTTCGACAGGGTGCCCATCCACACGTCGACACCGCCGCGGTCCACGTCGAAGTGCTCGCCCGCCCCACCGCCGGCCGCGCCGATCACGCCGATGCTGTGCGCCTCGTCGACCATCAGCAGTGCGCCGTGGCGGTTGCGCACCTTGATCAGCTCGGGCAGGTCCGCGATGTCGCCGTCCATGCTGTAGACGCCCTCGACGACGATCAGGACCCGGCGGAAGCGGTGGCGCACCTGTGCGAGCAGCCTGTCGAGGGCCGCCGGGTCGTTGTGCGGGAACGGCCGGCGGGTCGCTCCGGACAGCCGGGCCCCCTGCAGGATGCTGTCGTGGGCCAGCGCGTCATGGACGATCAGGTCGCCGGGCCCGACGAGGTGGCCGATCGTCGTGACGTTGGTGGCGTGCCCGCTGACCAGGACGACGCAGTCCTCCACGCCGATCAGGGTGGCGAGCTCCGCCTCCAGCTCGCGGTGCGGCGGCCGGTCGCCGGAGAGGATGCGGGCGGCCGAGACGGAGGATCCGTACCGGTCCACCGATTCGCTGACCGCCGCGTTGACCTCCGGATGCCCGGACAGGCCCAGGTAGTTGTAGGTCGAGAAGCTCACCAGCTCCCGGCCGGCCACGACCGTACGGTCGCGGGCGTTCCCCTCGTGCAGCAGGAAGTACGGGCTGTGCAGGCCGAGCTGGTCGCTGAGCTCAAGGCGCTTGCGCAGCGCCACCACTTCGGGGAAGGCCGTGACGTCGGTGGCGGCGCTGTCGGGGCGCGGGTGCTCCCGGTGGCGGCCGTTGCCGTTGCCGTTGCCGTTGCCGACGGTGTCGAACAGCCCGTTCCCCGTGCCCTGTGGGTACAGCTGGGTGGCGAAGCCGTTGGAGTCCCGCGTCCGCGCGTCGATACCCGCTCCGATACCCGCTCCGAGGCCGATCCCGGTATCCGCTCCGGCACCGGCCTCCACGCTGGCCTCGATGCCGGCCTGACCAGGGCCGGCCGCTTCGGGCGCATCCCGGGCCGTCGGGCCGGCCGCCGCCGGGAGAAGGCCCGCGGAGCCGGCTCGCCGGGCCAGTACGGCTACCAGATCACCGACCGTGGTGATCTCGGCGATGTCCTCGGTGCGCACGGTCAGGCCCGGCCAGCGGCGTCCCAGCGCGTTCACCAGGTCGGTCATCATGATCGAGTCGAAGCCCAGATCCCCCACGAAGGCGTGCTTCTCGTGGATGTGGCTCTCCGGATAGGCGCTCAGCCCGGAGATGCTCTCGATCACCTGTGCCCGCAGCACGTCCCGGCCGCGGGCAGGTATGACCGCCCCCGCGGCGGACGTCGCGGTATGCGCCGCGGCCGCCGCGTTCCCGAGCGGGTCGTGTCCGCCCGGCGTAACGAGCGGCCAGGTGCCGCCCGCCGCCGCTGGCACGTCAGGCGCCGGCTGTCGCGGTATGGCCGCCCCGGAGATGCCGGCGCCGATCCGTGGCGCTCCGGCT
>NZ_CAKKTL010000274.1:0-3126 GCF_920664355.1 Protofrankia sp. CiP1_Cm_nod2 | reverse complement strand
AGAGCCCGGAGCAGGTCGAGCTGCTTGTCGAGAAGTCTGATGACGTTGTCCATATGTGACTCCGGAGAGTAAGTGATCATATTGGCCGCGCGGGGGACGGGCAGCGGAGCCTCGCCCCGAGGCCCCGCGACAGCCCGCTTCCCACCGGGGGCGGGCGGGTGGGCCGTGGCAAGGTTTCCGGCACCGCCGGCACGCTTCGGGGCGGCGGCCGACGTCATCCGGACGGGCCCGGTGCCGGTGGAGCCGTCGCTCACGGTCCCGCCGCTTGTGGCTCCGTTGTTCATGGCCCTGCCGGTTACGGCCCTGCCGGTTACGGCCTGGCCGTCCGCTGTGGACGCAGCCGGCCTGGTGCCGTGCTGTCCGGGCACGGCGTCCGGCCCGGTGCCGCGTCCGGCCGGGGTGATGGCCGGCCCGCTGTCCGGCCCGGCCGGCGAGCCAGGCCGGGCCGGCCTGCCGGCGGCATTGATACGTACCGAGTAGGCGCTGGTGACCAGCGGCGAGGGAGGCAGGGCCACCAGCTCCCGCTCGCCGGGGCCGAACAGCGGCAGGACGTCGAGCGGGACGCCCAGGCAGGCCAGCTGGCCGAGGCCGGCGAGCAGCGTGCGGCCGTCGTCGGGCCGGCCCGCGGCCAGGGCCACGTACCTGGCCTGGACCGATCCGGCCAGGGAACGGTGCGCCATGGACAGCAGCGAGTCGCCACCGAACGCCTGGACGAAGATCCGTGCACCCGCCGCGGCCGCGTCACGGACCGCGTCCATGAAGCGCACCGGAGCCGAGCAGTGCCGTGCCCACAGCGTCCGCAGCTCCCGCGGGTCGTCGCACCGTTGCCCGCTGACCGAGGAGGCGATGACCGCCCGCGGGGCCCGGATGGGCAGGGCCGCCAGCGTGTCCGCCATCCGGGCGTCCGCCTCGGCCACCAGGGGGGAGTGGAAGGCGTGCGAGACCCGCAGCTGTCTGGTCGTGACGCCCTCGGCGGCACCGCGTTCGCGGAGCCGTTCCAGCGCGCTCAGCCAGCCGCTGGCGACGAGCTGCGAGGGATGGTTGACGCAGCCGAGCCACACCCCGTCGATGCCGGCGGCGAGCCGGTGGAACATTGCCTCGTCGGTGTGGAGCGCGAGCATGCCGCCGCGCCACGCGGGCTGCGCGCCGGCGACGGCCGCGCCCCGTTCGGCCAGGAAGCGCAGGGCGTCGGCCGGTTCCACGGCGCCCGCGGCCACCGCCGCCGGCAGTTCCCCGACGCTGTGGCCGATGCAGACGTCCGCCCGCAGCCCGCAGCGCGCCAGCAGCTCGCCGACCGCGATGCCCAGCGCCCCGAGCACGGGCTGGCAGATCTCGGTCGCGGTCAGGGCTGTCTCTGCTGTCTCGGCCGCCTCCGTCGTCTCGGCTGCCCGCTGACCGGCGTCCGGACGCGCGTCCCACACGAGCTCGGCCAGGCGGCGGCCGAGCAACGGGCGCAGGACCTCGTCCGACGCGTCGGCCGGCGCGGCGAAGCCGGCGAACCGTTCGTACAGGTCGGCGAGCATGCCCGGCCGTTGGATGCCCTGCCCGGGGAACATCAGGGCGGTCCGGCGGTCCGCCTCGGGCAGTGGGGCGGACACGGCGTAGCCGCCGCCCGGCAGCTCGCCGAGGCGGCCGGCCCGCAGCCGGGCCGTGGCCTCGGTGAGCCGCTGGCACACCTGGGCGCGGGATGTCGCGACCAGGCTCAGCCGGGCCGGGAGCAGCTCACGGGTGGCGAGGGTGTGGGAGAGCGCGGCCGGTGTGATCGTCGGGTCGGCCTCCACCGTGTCCCGGACGGCCTCGGCGTGGCTGGCGAGCAGCTCCACCGAGCCCGCGGACAGCAGCAGCAGCCATGGCCGCCCCGGCGGGGAGTCCGGCGCTGCCTGGCAGTCCGCCCGGCTGTCCGCCCGGCCGTCCGCCCGGCGTCGCGCCCGTTCCATGATCACGTGCACGTTGGTGCCGCCGAAGCCGAACGAGCTGATCGCGCCCCGCCGGGGCCGCTCCTCGGTGTCGGTCCACACCCGGGGCTCGGTCGGGACGCGCAGCCCGGCCTCGGCCAGCGGCAGGGCCGGGTCGGGCCGGATCTCCGGCTGCGGCGGGACGATCCCGTGGTGCAGCGCGAGCGCCATCTTCACCAGGCTCGCCGCCCCGGCCGCCGCCAGGGTGTGGCCGATGAGGGCCTTGGCCGAGAGCAGGTCGCACGGCCCGGCCGTGGGGTCTTCCGCGCGCAGGTCCCGCAGCGCGGTGGTCTCGGTCCGGTCACCGACGGTGGTTCCCGTGCCGTGGGCCTCGATCACGCTTACCGTGCCCGGGGCCACACCGGCGTCGGCGTAGGCGGCCCGCAGCGCGGCAAGCTGCCCATGGGCGCTCGGCGTCATCGGGCCGGCGGCGCGGCCGTCGTTGGTGATGCCGATGCCGCGGATCACCGCGTACACCCGGTCACCGTCGGCCAGCGCGTCCGCGAGGGGACGCAGGACGGCGACCCCGCCGCCCTCGCCGAGGACGAACCCGTCGGCGCGCTCGTCGAAGGGACGGCACACCCCGCTCGGCGAGAGCGCACCCACCCGGGAGAAGGAGATCAGCGCGTCCGGGGCCAGGTTGAGGAAGACCCCGCCGACCAGGGCGACCCGGCACACCCCGGTGCGCAGCGCGAGGACCGCTTCATGCAGCGCCACCAGCACGGACGAGCAGGCGGAGTCGATGGCGAACGCGGGGCCGCCGAGGTCGAACACACTGCTGATCGTTCCGGCCGCCATGTTGGGCAGGCAGCCCGCCAGGGTGTACGCGTGCGGTGCGGCGATGCCGGCGTCCGCGGCCCGCTCGGCCGCGGCGAGCAGGTCCGGGTCGGCCTCGCCGCCGTGCAGCGAGCCGTCCGCGAGCAGGCTCGCCCGTATCCGGGCGCCGGCCAGCTCCCGGTAGTCGGACTGGCTGATGCCCATGTAGACGCCGGTGTGTGCCCGGTCGAACGGGCGGCGTTCCAGGCCGGCGTCCTGCAGCGCCTCACGGGCGAGGTCGACCAGTAGCCGCTGCTGCGGGTCCATCGCCCGGGCGCGCAGCGGTGGGATCCGGTAGTGCGCCGCCGCGAACCGGTCGACGTCGTCGACGAAGGCGACCCGGTCGGTATAGGCC
>NZ_CAKKTL010000273.1:2452-7419 GCF_920664355.1 Protofrankia sp. CiP1_Cm_nod2 | reverse complement strand
TCGCGCAGCGGCCGTAGCGGCCGGTCGGGAGGCGGCTGGTCGAGGCGCTGGCTGTGTTCGGCGAGGGCGGTGTCGAGGGCGGTGGTGGTCTCGTCGAACGCCTGGCGGAAGATCGGGTGGGTGTTGTAGAGCTCGCGGCCGACGCCGGGGCGCTGCGCGCCCTGCCCGGTGAACAGGAACGCGATCTTGCCGGGGGTGGCGTTGCCGTGGACGACGTTGGGGTGGGGCTGGCCGGTGGCGACGGCGTCCAGGCCGGCGAGCAGGTCGTCGCGGGTGCCGGCGACGACGGCGGCCCGGTGGGGGAGAGCCGCCCGGGTGGTGGCCAGCGAGTAGGCGACGTCCACCGGCCGCAGCGTGCTGTCGGCGCTGACGTGCGCGGCCAGCCGGGCGGCCTGCGCCCGCAACGACTCCGCTGACGCCGCGGAGACCACCCACGGCACTACAACCGCCCCCCGGCCCACAGCCGCGTCCGCGCCGGACACGTCCGCGCCCGCCGTCTCCGTCCCCGCACTCACCGAGCTGTCCCTCCGCCCGCCGGTCAGCTCACCGTCCGTCCCGCGCCCGGGGGATTGAGGGGGGAAGTGGTTGCTGGGACGACCACTTCCACCCTCGTTGTCGTGATCCGGAGCGTTTGCGAGGGGGGCTGCCGGTGGGGGCAGCGGGTGGTTCGTGTCGGCGTCGGCGAGGACGGGCTGGTCGGGGGACTGCTCGATGATGATGTGGGCGTTGGTGCCGCTGATGCCGAAGGAGGAGACCGCGGCCCGGCGGGGGCGGTCGGCTGTCGGCCAGGGGCGGGCGGAGGTGAGCAGTTCCACCGCGCCCGCCGACCAGTTCACGAACGGTGACGGGGCGTCCACGTGCAGGGTCTTCGGCAGGACGCCGTGGCGCAGCGCATAGATGATCTTTGTGATGCCGGCGATGCCGGCCGCGGTCTGGGTGTGGCCGAGGTTCGACTTGATCGAGCCGAGCAGCAGCGGCCGGCTGGCGGGGCGGCCCTGGCCGTAGGTGGCGATCAGCGCCTCCGCCTCGATCGGGTCGCCGAGGCGGGTGCCGGTGCCGTGCGCCTCGACGGCGTCGATGTCGCCGGCCGTGAGCCCGGCGGCGGCCAGCGCGTCCGCGATAACCCGCTGCTGGGACTGGCCGTTCGGCGCGGTCAGCCCGTTGGACGCGCCGTCGGAGTTCACCGCGCTGCCGCGGATCACCGCCAGGATGCGCCGGCCGGCCCGCTGGGCGTCCGACAGCCGTTCCAGCAGCAGGAACCCGACGCCCTCGGCCCAGGACGTGCCGTCCGCCGCCGCCGCGAACGCCTTGCTGCGGCCGTCGGGGGCGAGCCCCCGCTGCCGGGAGAACTCGGTGAACAGCCCCGGGGTCGCCATCACGGCGACGCCGCCGGCCAGCGCCAGGTCGCACTCGCCGCTGTGCAGCGACTGGATGGCCAGATGGGTCGCGACCAGCGAGGACGAGCAGGCGGTGTCGACGGTCAGCGCCGGCCCCTCCAGGCCGAGGGTGTAGGCCAGCCGGCCGGAGGCCACGGATGTCGTGCTGCCGGTGAGCACGTAGCCCTCGGCGTCGCGCGGCGCGTCGGTCAGGCGCGGGCCGTAGTCCTGCTGGGTGGCGCCGACGAACACCCCGGACCGGCTGCCGCGCAGGCTGTGCGGGTCGATGCCGGCGCGCTCGAGCGCCTCCCAGGCGGACTCCAGCAGCAGCCGCTGCTGCGGGTCCATCGCGTCGGCCTCCCGCGGGGAGATCCCGAAGAACTCCGCGTCGAAGCGGTCGGCGTCGTAGAGGAAGCCGCCGTCGCGGGTGTAGGTCCGCCCCGGCCTGCCGGGCTCGGGGTCGTAGAGGGCCTCGACGTCCCAGCCGCGGTTCGACGGGAACCCGCCGATGGCGTCCCGGCCGTCGGCGACGAGCTCCCACAGCGCCTCGGGGGAGTCGGCGCCGCCCGGCCAGCGCCCGCTGACCGCGACGATCGCGATCGGCTCGGCCGGGCCGCCCTGGTTGACGCGCCGACGGGCGCGCCGCGCGGTGGCCGCGGGCGTGCCCGACACCAGGGTGATCAGCCGTTCGGCCAGGGCGGCCGGCGTCGGGAAGTCGAACACCAGGGTGCTCGGCAGGGTCAGGTCGGTCGCCGCGGCGAGCCCGTCGCGGAACCGCACGGCGCCGAGCGAGTCGAAACCGAGGTCCCGGAAGGTCTGCCCGTTGTCGATCCGCTCCGTGTCCGCGTGCCCGAGCACCCCGGCCGCGGTCGTGCGGACCAGCTCCGTCAGCCGCTCCCGCAGCGCCTGCGGGGACAGCGCCGCGAGCGGATGCTCCGCCGCCCCGGCCGCCGCCCCGGCCGCGTCCCAGGGCACGTCCCCGGCCGCGAGCCCGAGCCCGTCGGCACCCGCCGTCCCGGCCGCGCCGGGATCGCCTTCGCCGCCGTCCGGGCCGGGCCGGCCGGTGGACGGGCCCGGTGCCACGGCGAGCCCGCCGGCCGCCGCCGGGGCGGGAGCGAGCCAGAAACGGCGCCGCTGGAACGCGTAGGTGGGCAGGTCGACGGCGTACGGGTCGGCGCCGGCGAGGGTGTCGCTCCAGTCGACCGGCAGGCCGTGGACGTGCGCCTCGGCCAGCGCGGTCAGCAGCTGGGCCGGCCCGCCGGCGTCGCGGCGCAGCGTGCCGAGCACACCGGCGCCGGCCCCGGCCGGACCGGCGTCGTCGACCGTCTCGTTGATCCCGCCGACGAGCACCGGATGCGGGCTGACCTCGATGAACACGTCGTGGCCGCTGCCGAGCAGGGCCCGGGTGGCGGCCTCGAACCGGACGGTGCCGCGCAGGTTGGCGAACCAGTACGCCGCGTCGAGCGTGCCGCCGTCGACCGGCTCGGCGGTCACGCTGGACAGCAGCGGGATCGTCCCGGCCCGGGGGGTGATCCCGGCGAGCGCGCTGAGCAGGCGGTCGCGCAGGCCGTCGACCTGGGGCGAGTGGGAGGCGTAGTCCACCGGGACGAGCCGGGCCCGCACCCCCCGCGCCTGGTAGTCGGCGACCAGCTCCGCCAGCGCCCGCGGGCTGCCGGCGACGACGGTCGACCGCGGGCCGTTGACGGCCGCCAGCGACACGGCGTCACCGATGCCGCTGTCGGCCAGCCGCGCCCGCACGTCGTCCGCGGGCAGCGCGATCGAGGCCATGCCGCCCTGCCCGGCGATCGCGGTGATGGCCTGGCTGCGCAGGGCGACGATCCGGGCGGCGTCGTCGAGGGTGAGGATGCCGGCCACGTACGCGGCGGCGATCTCCCCCTGGCTGTGCCCGACGACGGCGTGCGGGTGCACCCCGTACGAGCGCCACACCGCCGCCAGCGAGACCAGCACCGCCCACAGCGCCGGCTGGACCACGTCGACCCGCTCCAGCGAGGGCGCGCCGGGCGCCCCGCGCAGGACGTCGAGCAGGTTCCACCCGGTGTACGGGGCGAGCGCGTCCGCGCTGGCCGCGATCGACTCGGCGAACACGGGGGAGGCCTCGAGCAGGCCCGCGGCCATCCCCGGCCACTGGGAGCCCTGGCCGGGGAAGACGAAGACGGCCAGCCGACCGGCCCGGGCGGCACCGCGCACGGTGCCCGCGGGCAGCTCGCCGCGGGCCAGCCCGGCCAGCCCGGCCAGCAGGGCGTCCCGGTCGTCGCCGACGACCGCCGCGCGGTGGGCGAAGGCGGCCCGGCCCCGCACCAGCGCCGCGGCCACGTCGACCGGACGCGCGGACGGGTCCGCCGCGACATGGTCGTGCAGGCGCGCGGCCTGGGCACGCAGGGCGTCCCCGCCGCGCGCCGAGAGCACCCACGCCACCGGCCCGCCTCCGGCGCTGGCGCCGGAGGCGGCCCGGGCCTCGGCGCCGGAGGCGGCCCCGGCGTTGGCTCCGGTGTTGTCCCTGGCCTCGCTGTCGGAGACGGCCCCGGTGCCGGACGTGCCCGCGCCGGGTGCGCTCCCGCCGGACGCGCCGCCGGCCGTGGGCGCGCTCCCGGCGGGCGTGGTCCCGGCGTCGGTGGCGTTCTCCTCGGCGGGCGGGGCCTGCTCGAGGATGATGTGGGCGTTGGTGCCGCTGATCCCGAAGGACGACACCGCCGCCCGCCGGGGGCGGTCGACGTCGGGCCAGGGGCCGGTCTCGGTGATCAGTTCGACGGCGCCGGTGGTCCAGTCGACGTGCGGGGACGGGGCGTCCACGTGCAGGGTCTTCGGCAGGACGCCGCGCCGCAGCGCCTCGACGATTTTGATGATGCCGGCGACGCCCGCGGCGGCCTGGGTGTGGCCGATGTTGGACTTGACCGAGCCGAGCAGCAGCGCCCGGCCGGCCGGGCGCTGCTGGCCGTAGGTGGCGAGCAGGGCCTGGGCCTCGATGGGGTCGCCGAGGGTGGTGCCGGTGCCGTGGGCCTCGACGGCGTCGACGTCGGCGGGGGTCAGGCGGGCGTTCGCGAGCGCGGCGTTGATCACCCGCTGCTGGGACGGCCCGCTCGGCGCGGTGAGCTGGCTGCTCGTCCCGTCGGAGTTCACCGCGCTGCCGCGTACCACCGCCAGCACGCGGTGGCCGTGGCGGCGCGCGTCCGACAGCCGCTCCAGCAGCAGAACCCCGGCCCCCTCGGCGAGGCCGAAGCCGTCCGCGGCGGCGGCGAACGCCTTGCACCGGCCGTCGGCGGACAGCGCGCGCTGCCGGGAGAACTCGACGAACGACCGCGGGGTGGGCATCACGGTCACCCCGCCGGCCAGCGCGAGCCCGCACTCGCCGGCCCGCAGCGCCGAGACGGCCAGGTGCAGCGCGACCAGCGACGACGAGCAGGCGGTGTCCACGGTGACGGTCGGGCCCTCGAAACCGAACGAGTACGCCACCCGGCCGGAGGCGACGCTGGTCGTCCCGCCGGTCAGGACGTACCCCTCCAGCGGCTGGATCGCCGCGGGCCCGGCGCCGGCGCCGTAGTCCGAGGCGATCACCCCGACGAACACGCCGGT
>NZ_CAKKTL010000273.1:1542-2067 GCF_920664355.1 Protofrankia sp. CiP1_Cm_nod2 | reverse complement strand
GTCGGAGCCGCGCAGCGTCGTCGGGTTGATCCCGGCGTGTTCCAGCGCCTCCCAGGCGGTCTCCAGCAGCAGCCGCTGCTGCGGCTCGGCCGCCAGCGCCTCACGCGGGGAGATGCCGAAGAACGCGGCGTCGAAGTCGCCCGCGTCGGGCAGGAAGCCACCCTCGCGGGAGTAGGTGGCGCCGGGCCGCGCCGGGTCGGGGTCGTAGCGGTCGTCGAGGTTCCAGCCGCGGTCCGCCGGCGGTGGGCCGACCACGTCACGGCCGTCGGCGACCAGCCGCCACAGGTCGTCCGGTGACTGCACCCCGCCCGGGTAGCGGCAGCCGATCCCGATGATCGCGACCGGCTCGTGCCGGGACGACGTCAGCTCCTGCACCTGCGCGCGGGCGGCACGCAGGTCGGCCGTGGCCCGCCGCAGGTAGTCGCGCAGCTTCTCCTCACGGGAGCCGCCGCCCGCGGGCGCCGCGGACGCCGCGGACGTGGCAGACGCGGGGGACACCGGGGGTACCTGGGAGCCAGAGGACGC
>NZ_CAKKTL010000273.1:0-913 GCF_920664355.1 Protofrankia sp. CiP1_Cm_nod2 | reverse complement strand
GGTGGACATGTGAGCTCAGCCTCCGTACGGGGTGGTCAGCTCGTTGTCGAGCACGTCGAACAGTTCGTCGTCGTCGGCCGACTGGAGATCCGCCAGGTCACCGGCGAGGGAGCCGCCCGCGCCGGCGGGCCGGCGGCCGTCCCAGACCTGGAGGAGCTGCCGCAGCCGGACCGCGACCCGTTCGTGGGCGTCGGGGTCGGTGGCGGCGTCGGGCGCGGTCGTTAGGACGGTGCCCAGCCGGTCCAGCACGTCGGTGAGCGATTCCCGCTGGGACGGGACGGCCGCGCTCCCGGCACCGCCGTGCGCGGCCGGTACGAGCAGGGTGCGCAGGTGCGCGGTCAGCGCCGCCGGGGTCGGATGGTCGAACAGCAGCGTGCTCGGCAGCCGCAGCCCGGCGGCCGCGCCGAGCCGGTTGCGGAACTCCACCGCGGTCAGTGAGTCGAACCCGGACGCGAGGAACCCGCGGTCGGCCTCGATCACCGCCGCGTCGGCGTGGCCGAGCACGGTCGCCGCGGTCGTGCGCACCAGGCCGAGCAGGATCCGCTCCCGCTCGTCCTCGGGGCGCCCGGCGAGCCGGTCGGCCAGCGACCCGCCCGCTCCCGTCCGCGTGCCACCGCCGCCTGTACCGTCCGGGCCGGCCGGCCCGCCATGGCCGCCGCCGGCACCGGCGGCGCGGCGGACGGCCGCGCGGGACCGGCCGCGCAGCACCGCCGGCCGGTCCTCGTCCTGGGTGAAGGTGTCCCCGGTGAAGGTGTCCCCGGCGAAGGCGTCCCGGGTGGAGGGGCCCGGGCCGAAGGAGTCCCGGTCGATCCGGGCCGGCACCACGGCCGGGTGCGCGCCGGTGAGCGCGGCGTCGAACAGGGCCAGCGCGGTCTCGGTGGGCAGCGGCAGCACCCCGCCGCGGCCCAGCCGC
>NZ_CAKKTL010000272.1:0-6407 GCF_920664355.1 Protofrankia sp. CiP1_Cm_nod2 | reverse complement strand
TCCACTGCTTGCTCCCTTTGGGCGGTTTTGCCGGGAGCGCGTGTTTGTCGGGGGAGTGAGCCTCTGCCGTCCTGCGGTGGGGGTTGACGGGAGCCGCGATGGGCTGGTCCGGGATGCTCCAGCTTTCCCCGGCTTCGCCGCCCTTCGGCTGGCGTCGGTGGCCTACCCGTCAACCATGGGAGTCGAAGAAGAGCCCGACCCGATCGGTTGTCCAGGTCGGGACGCCAGTGCCAAAGAAGTCCTGATCCTCGGTCCAGATCGGGCAATCCAGAACAAGAGCGGTCGCAAGCACCGGCCAGTCGTCGGCATCTCGGTCAACAATACGAGCCAGTGCGGCGTCACGGGCAAGCCCATAGGTGTCCGCATCGATGCCGAGAACGATTGGCTCGAGACCGTCGAGAACAGCGAGCGCGGCCTGCGGGTCGAGACCTCGTTTGGAGAGGATGCCGGTCAGGTACCTCCTTGCATCCAGGTACGCGACGTCAGGGGCGAAGAACGCCACCTTGCCGGCACAGGTAATCACAAGATCCCGCACACGTTTCCCCAGCGCAGCTCGGATCAGGATGTTCGCGTCAAGGACCAGGCTCTTCTGTTCTGACATGACGGCGTGTCAGGCGGTGGGCCGCTTGCGTCGGGCAGCCTTGAACTCGGACACGACCGCGTCGACCTCGACATCTCCCTGTGCCAGAAGCCCATCGAGAGCGGCAGCTGCCGCCTTGAGCGCGGCCAGCTCGGCATCAAGATCGGACTTGGCGGGGATGAAGTAGCCGACCGTACGACCGTGACGGGTCACTGCCACCGGCTCGTCAGAAGCGATGTAGTCGGCCAGGCCAGCGCGGAACTCACGGATGCCTACCTTGGTCACCATGGCACACCTCCTCATATTTGTGAATCACGGTGTACACAACTGCCATCGGGTCTCCGAGCGCCATACAGGTCACGTCGGCTGATGGCCGGGATGCACGGTGGGGCCGGCCAGGAACTCAGGTGGCCTGACTGCTCACGTAGAGTCGGGCCTGGCGGGTGAGGCGTCCGATCCTCGGTCCGGTCGCCCGGTGGCGGTGCCGTACGGGGGCCGGTGTGTCTCTTACCTTCATCAGTTACGCGTCGGAGGATCGCGCGGCGGCGGACCTGCTCAGGAGCAGGCTTGTCGCCGCCGGGTTCGCCGGCGTCTTTCTTGACTCCGATGGCATCCCACCGGCGGCCCGGTGGGAGAAGCATCTCTGGCGGGAGCTCCGCCGCGCGGACGCCGTAGTGTTTCTCGGGAGCCGCCGTTCCGCCGACTCACAGTGGTGTCACATTGAGCTCGTCTACGCGTGGGACAGGGGGATTCCGGTTTTTCCCGTCCGGCTGGAGCCGGGTCTCCAGCTCTCCCTGCTCACCGACACCCAGTGGATCGACGCGTCCGCGGGAGGCGGGTGGCACCACACGCCGTTCATGGCCGGCGCAGGAGCCGTTCAGGCGTGGGATCTGGCGCTGCGCCGGCGGATACTGTGGTGGTGGCGTGAGGAGCTGAACACGGCTCCGCCCGTTCGTGGCCGACGGGTGGGCGAACAGCGGGTGCCAACGCGGGAGCCGACGCGGTGCTCCCGCAGCTCCCTCGCTCGCGGCCGGCGGCGCCGGCCGGAGTGATGGGTCAGTGGGCCGGGCTGAGGTCGCTGAGGATCAGGCGGGCGACGGTGCGGATGATGTCGTCGTCGCCGACGGGGAGCTCCTGGGCGCGGCAGTAGTACCAGGCGCGTTCGAGCATCCCCATGATCGATAATCCCAGGGCCTCCGGCACGATGGTCGGCTCGGCCTGGCGGCCGCGCAGGTTCGCCCCCAGCAGGAACGCGACCCGCATCTGCATCCGTCTGCTGCTGGTGCGGAACTGCTCGTCCGCTGGCGCGGAGGGACCAGAGGCGAAGATGAACGCGCCATGCACGTCCATGAACGCGAAGTAGGCACGCACCCATCCGATCACGTCGGGCAGGTCGCACGGCCGCGGCATCACCTCCCAGCGGGAAACAATCTTGAGAATGTCCCGGTAGGCGTTCTCCCCGAGAGCGTTGAATACCTCACGCTTGTCACGGAAGTAGGTGTAGAAGCCGGCCCGCGAGATCCCGCACGCGTCGGTGATGTTGCCGATCCGGGTGCCCGCGTAGCCGCGGTCGAGAAACAGCCGGCGCGCCCCCTCGAGGATGGCGTCGCGGGTACGGGCCGCCCGCTGGCCAAGTGCGGCGTCCCGCCGCGTCGTCGCTGCCGCCGTCCCTTCGTCGATGACGCCCCTCCTTGGTCCGGCGCATGGCGACGCAGGGTCGACCGGTATGTTCACGACTGCCCCCATGCGGTCGAAAATCCCGCTATAGCGGACAATTTTACTGCTTGATGCTTTCCGTCAATATGCTGTCGCCAGAACGACAGCCGAGTGCGCGAAAGCACCTCGGCAAATCATGTCAAACAGAGTTGAATCGCTAGTTTACAGGAATATCTGCCTTTGTCGCAAGATGCTACATATACGAAATATCGGTGACGTCGACGCGCCACTGGCCGAGCTGGCGGCGCGGACCCGTGCCGTTGGCGCGGCTCGGCCGATATGGCTCGGCAAATGCACGTGCGCGAAGCTCGGGAACGCCACCCACACCCAACCAGGGCATCGCGCCGTCCGGTAACCATGTGGTGGACGTGTGGTCGGGAAGACGGTGTGCTCAGGAAGGCGGTACGGTCAGGAAGGCGGTTATCCCGTCCGTGATGCCCTGCGCGGCACGCCCGCGCCACGCGGGGTCGGAGACCCGCGCGGCATCGGCGGGATTGCGCATGTTGGCGCACTCGATGAACACCTTGGGCACCCGGGAGAGGTTCAGGCCACCCAGATCCGTACGGAACGCCAGGCCGTCGTGCGCGATGTAGTCCGCCCGGGTTTCGCCGGTGCTCCGTTCGAACGCGGCGCCCACCGCGTCCGCCAGCCGGGCCGACGGGGCGAGGATCACGGCGTTGCCGCCGTCCGGGCTCAGGCTCGGGGCGATGACATGGAACCCGGTACCGCTCGCCGGGCCGCCGTCGGCGTGCACGGACACGGCCGCGTCCGCGTGCGCGTCGTTGCCGATACGGGCCCGCTCGTCGATGCACGGGCCGACCCCGTTGTCGTCCGTCCTGGTCAGGACGACGGTGGCGCCTCGGCCACGCAGCAGTTCGGCCACGCGGGTGGCCACGTCGAAGGTGAACGCGTGCTCGGGATACCCGTCGACGGTCTGCGAGCCGACGGTGTCGCACTCCTTGGCGATGCCGCCGGCGAGCACCTTCCGGTTGATCGCTGCGGGCGCCCTCGCGTTGCCCCCGTTATGGCCGGGATCGAGCAGGACGGTGCGCCCGCGCAGCAGGTCCGGCCTGGCCGCGGCCCCGGCTCCGGCCGCGCTCGGCTCGGGCGACGGCGACGCCGCGGCCGCCCCGGACATCCCGAACGGCGGCGGGGGCGGGCCGGAACGCGCCGCGTGCACCGCGAAGGCCACGATCGCGACCACCACGACGAGTGCGACGACAAAACCCGGCCTGAGCGCTCTCCACCGCGGTGGCATCTAGCGTCGCCCCGTCCGGGACAAGGGGATGCCGGCGGCGGGACCGGGCCTCATGTCCGGCCGCTTTCGCGTCCCCCGTAGCGTTCCGCGCCGCGTTCGTCGCCGTGCTTGCCGTCGCCGTGCTTGCCGTCGCCGTGCTCGTCGTCACCGTCGCCCGCCGGTACCGCGACGAAGTCGATGAGACGTTCGACCGCGCCGAGCAGGCCGGCTTCGACGTCCGTGTAGGAACGCACGCCGGCGAGCACCCGGCGCCACATGTCGGCGGGCTCGGCGACGCCCAGTGCGCGGCACACCCCCTCCTTCCACGGCTGGCCCCGGGGTACCTGGGGCCAGGCCGCGATGCCCACGGAGGACGGCTTGACCGCCTGCCAGATGTCCACGTAGGGATGCCCGGTGACGAGCACGTACGGTGACGTCACGGACGCGGCGATGCGGCTCTCCTTGGAGCCGGCGACCAGATGGTCGACGAGCACGCCGAGACGGCGCCGCGGGCCAGGCCGGAAGGCGGCGACCAGCGCGGGCAGGTCGTCGACGCCGTCCAGGCTTTCCACGACGACGCCCTCCACCCGCAGGTCGTCGCCCCAGATGCGTTCGACGAGCGTGGCGTCGTGCAGCCCCTCCACGTAGATCCGGCTCGCCCGCGCGACCCGGGCCGGCTGGCCGGGCACGGCGATGGAGCCGGACGCCGTGCGGGCCGGGGCCGCCGGCACCGGCCGTCCCGGCCGGGTCAGCGTCACCGTCCGCCCGTCCAGCAGGAACGCGCCCGCGGCAAGGGGGAAGGCGCGGCGGCGGCCGTGCCTGTCCTCCAGCACGACCCCGCCCGCCTCAGCCTCGATCACCGCCCCGCAGAAACCGGTCGCGGTGTCCTCGACGACGAGGCCGGGGGTGGCCTCGACCGACGGCGGCGCGGCGGGCCGCGCACGCCCGCTCCGCGCCAGCACGTCGGGCCCGTAGTCTCTGCTGCGCACCCGACCACTGTAACGGGGCGGTATGACAACCGCGCATCAGCTTTGAATCCGTACGTATCCTGTACGGATACGGCCGGCACCGGCGTTCGTGGCAGATACCACATCAAACGGGTACCGCATCAAACGGGTACCACGTCAAGCGGATACCACGTCAAGCGGATACCACGTCAATTCGGCACCGGCGACCCGGCCCGGGCAATCCGGCATGGGCCCGGGTGGGCGGGGCCTGAATGCCGACGGGCAATATCCGGCAAACGCCTGGCATCCGTATGCGGGCGGGCCGCGCCCCACCGTGGGAGGCCCGGAATGCCGCGGCAGGCCGGCAGTGGGCAGAATCGGCTCATGACCGACGACTACGGGCCGGGCGTCGCACTCCTGGTGATCGACGTCCAGAACGACTTCGCCGCGCCGACTGGCAGCCTGTACGTGACCGGCGGCGAGGAGATCATCCCACTCGTCAACGACGAGATCGGACGGGCCGTGGCCGCGGGCTCACCGGTCGTCTACACGCAGGACTGGCATCCGCCGGCCACCCCGCACTTCGTCACCGGCGGCGGCATCTGGCCGCCGCACTGCGTGCGGGAGACCGAAGGCGCGCGGCTGCATCCGGCCCTGCGGGTCGACGGGACGATCGTGCGCAAGGGGACGGGCGGCGAGGACGGCTATTCCGGATTCACCGTACGGGACCCGCTCACCGACGCCGGCCGGGCGACCGAGCTGGTCGACGTCCTCACCGCTCAGGGGGTCCGCAGGATCGTCGTGGCCGGCCTTGCCGGGGACCACTGTGTGAAGGCAACGGCCCTGGACGGCCGAGCGCTGGGTTTCGACGTGGTGGTCCCGCTAGCCCTTACCCGCTTCGTCAGCCTGCGGCCCGGGGACGAGGAACGGGCCGTCGCGCAGATGCGGGAGGCAGGGATCCAGGTACTCACCTGATCATCAGCACTCACCTGATCATCAGGACGACCGGGTGGGCCCGCCCCGCCCCGCCCGCGGCGCACGGGGGCCCACCCGGCACGGCTCCATGGCCCGCGCGGCCCGTCCGGCCTACGCGGCGCAGTCCGCGCAGATCATCCGCCGGCTGTCGGCGAGCTGGCTGCGGTGATGGACCAGGAAACAGCTCGTGCAGGTGAACTCGTCCGCCTGTCGGGGCAGTACGCGGACAGTAAGTTCCTCCCCGGACAGGTCCGCGCCGGGCAGGTCGAGCTCGGACTCGAACGGGTCGACATCGTCCCCGAGGTCGGCCGCCGCGTCCGCCCGTCGTGCCTTGAGCGCCTCCAGACTCTGCTCGGCGACCTCCTCGGCATCGCTGATCCGGGGGGTGTCGTAATCGGTGGCCACTGAAATACTCCCGTGAAATTAAGTGCGCTGCTCTCTCGTGCCCCACCCACAACGCACGGCCGGTGGGGTATGTGCCCGCCCGGACGATCCCGAACAGATGTGGCCTTCGCCACACCTGTTGCGCTCCCACGTCCCAGGTGTCATCGGACGCCGGCGGGCATCGGGCCGGGGGCGCCCGCCGGGGCCACCATCACCCCCGGCGGCTCCCCCGGCGACGCGGAGGAAGTCTCCCCCGACAACGCCTGGGAAATCCTCCGGGAACGCGCGGAAGGCGGCTCACCGGGAACGGGTGACCCGGCCCGGCATACCCCGCCCGGCACACGCCCGAACACGGGAACCGCGGCAGGAGCCGGCCGTCCCGCCCGGCCCCGCCAGCATGCGCCCGGCCCCGCCAGCATGCGCCCGGCCCTGCCAGCATGCGCCGGCGACAGGCTGCCCGTCAGGTGCGGAGCGGCCCCGCGCCGCGACCCACCCCCCTGACCCGCGCCCGGACCACGTTGCCCGCTGGGAGCCCGGCTCATGCCGGCCGGCCCGCATGAGCCCGGAG
>NZ_CAKKTL010000271.1:801-6787 GCF_920664355.1 Protofrankia sp. CiP1_Cm_nod2 | reverse complement strand
ACACAAACCCGAAGGACGCGGACATACCGGAAGGCGGCTGCGTCGCGTCCGTCCCGCTGGCGGACACGCGCGCCCGGCCCCGGCCGGCCAGCGCCCACCGGCGGGCACTGGAGCTGTTCGTCTCGGCCCGGCGACGGTTCGCCCTCGGCATCCTCGCCGGGGCCGTCTCGCTGGGGTGCGGTGTCGGACTGACCGCCGCGTCGGCGTGGCTGATCGTCCGGGCGTCGCAGCGGCCGCCGGTGCTGACCCTGATGGTCGCGATCGTCGCGGTCCGGGCGTTCGGGCTCGGCCGGCCGGTCTTCCGGTACGTCGAGCGCCTGGTCACCCATGACGCGGCCCTGCGCGGCCTGGCCAGGCTGCGCGCGGAGGTGTTCGCCCGGCTCGTGCCGCTGGCCCCCGCCGCCCTTGGCACCCACCGCCGTGGGGACCTGCTGCGCAGGTTCACCGCGGACGTGGACGGGGTCGGCGAGTCGCTGCTGCGCGGGGTGGCCCCCACCGCGTCCGCGGCGCTCGCCTGTGCCGGCGCTGTGATCATGACTGTCGTTGTGTCGCCGCCCGCGGGGGGCGTCCTGGCGCTCGGGCTCGCGGTGGCCGCGGTGCTGGCCGGGCCGGTGACCGGCCGCCGTACCCAGGAGATGGTCACGGCCACCGCGGCGGCGCGGGCCCGCCGGGACATCGAGATCGTCGCCATGCTGGACGGGCTGGACGAGATCGTGGCGTTCGGCGCGGCGCCCGCCCGGCTCGCCCGGGTGCGCCGCCGAGATGGCGAGATAACCCGGCTGGCGGCGTCCTGGCGCGGGTCACCGGCGTGGGGGAGCGCGGCGGCGACGTTCGCCGCGGGCCTGACTCTCGCGGCGGTCAGCGCCGTCGGGGTGGCGGCGGTGGGGCAGCGGGCGCTGTCCGGAGTGATGCTCGGGGTGGCCGTGCTCACCACGGTCGCCGCCTTCGAGCCGTTGGCGGGGCTCACCACCGCGTTCGCCGCCCTCGCCGAGGCCCGGGCGTCGGCGGCCCGGGTGTTCGCCGTCCTCGACCGAGAGCCGCTGGTGGGCGAGCCGGCCCACCCGCGGCGGCTGCCCGACGGGCCGCTTGAGGTCCGGATGCGCGATGTCGTGCTGCGGTACGCCCCGGACGGTCCGCCGGTGCTCGACGGCTTCGGCCTCCACCTGCCCGCCGGTACCCGGGCCGCGCTCGTCGGCGCCAGCGGCGCGGGCAAGAGCACCGTCGCCGACCTGCTGCTGCGCCTGCGTGACCCGCAGGCGGGCGAAGTCCTCGTCGGCGGTGTCGACCTGCGCGACGTCGCCACCGACGAGCTCTACCGGCGCGTCACCGGCATGACCCAGGACGCGCACGTGTTCGACGCGACGCTGCGGGAGAACCTGCTGATCGCCCGTACCGACGCGGCCGAGGCCGAGCTCACCGGCGTCCTCGGACGGGTCGGGCTCGGCGACTGGGCCGCCGGCCTGCCGGACGGCCTGGCCACCCGGGTCGGCGCGGACGGGCAGCGGATGTCCGGCGGGCAGCGCCAGCGGCTGCTGCTCGCCCGCGCACTGCTGGCCGACCCCGCGGTGCTCGTCCTGGACGAGCCCACCGCTCATCTCGACCCGGTGACCGAGGCCGCGGTGATGCGCACGATCCTGGACGTCACCCGCGGCCGGACGGTGCTGCTGATCAGCCATCGCACGTCTGGTTTCGAGGAGCTGGACGCGGTGGTGGAGCTGGCGGGCGGCACGCGGACGCCCGCGCTGCGCCCAGCCGCCTGACGGGCGCGGACGCCCGCCCCGCGCCCGGCCGCCGGACGGCGGCTGGGCGCCGTCCGGCGGGGCTGGTGGCCTCGTACCGCTGGACGGTTCCGTGTCACTCGGTACGGCCTGTGCCGCTCGGGCGACACGGGCCATCGGCGGTATCCGGCCCGTCCGGCCCGTCCGGCTTGTCCGGTCCGCCTGGCCCGTCCAGCTTGCCTGGCTCGTCCGACGTGTCCGGCGCCTGGGTCCGGGCGGACCAGGACAGCCGGGTGCCGGCGGAGGCGGGGGAGAACACGATGAACCTGCCGCCCAGCTCCTCCGCCCGGCTGCGCATGTTGGCCAGCCCGCTGGAGCCGTCCCGGCCCTCCGGGTTCACCCCGCCGGCCCCGTTGTCGATGACCTCCAGCCGTACCTGGCCGTCGGTGGACCAGACGGTCACGTACACCTGGGTCGCCGACGCGTGCCGGGCGACGTTCGACAGGGCCTCGCGCAGCACCGCCACCAGATGCTCGCCGACGACACTGCACACGCTGGAGTCCAGCGCGCCCTCGAAGCGCAGGTGCGGCGCGAACCCGAGGGAGACGGTCGCGTCGTCGACGATGTCGAGGAGCTGTCCCCGCAGGCTCGGGATGTCGTCGCGCCCGCGCCGGCGCAGTTGGAAGATCGTCGTGCGGATCTGGCCGATGGTCTCGTCCAGGTCGTCGATGTAGGCGGCGAGCCGGTCCTCATGCTGGCCCCCGCCGGTGCGCGAGACCAGGCCCTGCAGCCCGATCGCCGTGGCGAAGATCCGCTGGATGACGTGGTCGTGCAGGTCGCGGGCGATGCGGTCGCGTTCCTCCAGGACGGCGATGCGGCCGCGGTCGGCGCGGGCCTGGGCCAGCTCGAGCGCCAGCGCTATGTGCCCGGCGAAGCCCGACGCCATGTCGATGTCGGCGTCGGTGAAAAGCCGTCCCTCGGCCCGCCGGCCGAGCACGAGCGCCCCGACGCTCTCCCCGGAGGCGATGAGCGGGATCACCATGGACGGCCCGTTCTGGCCGGCCAGCGGATCCGAGGCGGGAACGACCGCACCGACCAGCCCGTCCGGGTATGCGCCGGTGGCGACCTCGACGACGAGTTCCTCGGCCGACCCGCGGGGGAGCAGCACGGCGGAGAAGTCGGCGACGGCGATTTCCTGGGCCCGGCGCGCGATGAGTTCCAGCGGGTTCGGCCCTTCGGCCAGCAGATGCCGGGTGATGTCGGTGGACGCCTGCAGCCAGCGTTGCCGGCGCTGGGACTCCTCGAAGAGCCGCGCGTTCTCGATGGCGACGCCGGCGCTCGCGGCCAGCGCCTGGACGAGTTCCTCGTCCTCGGCGGTGAAACGGGACGCGTTCTGCTTGTCCGTCAGGTAGAGGTTGCCGAACACCTTGGTGCCGATCCGGATCGGGACGCCGAGGAAGCTGTGCATGGGCGGATGCCCGGCGGGGAAGCCGTCCGCCCGGTGGTCGGTGGTGATGTCGTCGAGCCGCAGCGGGTAGGGCTCCCGGATGAGCAGGCCGAGGATGCCCTTGCCCCGCGGCAGGTCGCCGATCCGGCGGACCATGTTCTCGTCGAAGCCGACGTGGATGAACTGCTCGAGGTTCTGGTCGCGGGCGATCACTCCGAGCGCGCCGTAGCGGGCGTCCACAAGATCGCACGCGGCCTCCACGATGCGGGTCAGCACGACGGGCAGGCTCAGGTCCGAGGCAACCATGCGGCTCGCCCGCAGCAGACCACGCAGGCGACTCTGGGTGACGATCAGGTCCTTGGCCTGGTCGACCCGGTGAGTCACGAAATCTTCACCATATGGTTGTACGGCATTCCCGCCGCCAGTCTCTGCATCCATGACGATGTCAACGTATTACGCCCGACGGCCCCGCAGATCTCCCCTGCGGGCAACATCGCACGAATCATCCTGAGCAGCCTGATCGGCATCTTGTCGCGACCGGTACGACCTGCCGCTCCACCGGTCCACCGTGATTCTTTTCACCGCTTAATGCTTTTCTGGCGGGCGCTCCACGGCAGGAGATATATGCCGGTGGTCAGCCGGGTTCCGGCGGGCCCTGGTCCCTTTCCGTGATTGCGGCAGCAATTCCGTCCGCGACGCCATAAAGATCTTCCTGGTCTGTTATGCGCAGGTACCGGAAGTGCTTGAGCGGGCTCGGGAGATTATCCGGTTCGGTGTCGGAGACGAGCACGGGAAGGACCGCGCGGTCCGACTGGTCGTCCAGCGTCTGGCGCATGAACCGGTTGATTTCGTGGTTCTGGGAACGGCTGACGTACCTGTCGACCAGTACGACGAGGTGCCGTGATCGGGCCAGCAGAGTGCTCAGCGCACGCGACCAGTCCGTGCCGGGACGGAACGACGGCCCGAGCACCCGCAGGCCCCGGCGGGTCAGCAGGGCCTCCAGCGACCTCACGAGCTGTTCACTCTCCGGATATTTGTCATAACTGATGAAGACGTCGAAGTCGTAGCCGTCGCCGCGTGAGCGCAGCCCCTGCCGGGTGGCCGCGTCCACGAACGAGTCCCTGCTCTCGACGAGCAGGTCGCTGCGGTCCAGCTGGTGGGCGATCGTGGCCGCGAGGGTCTCCAGCGAGTATCCGATCTTCTCCGGGGTCGGGTCCTCCTCCTCGAGCGCCGGCAGGTCCTCGCCGAAGCTCCAGTAGGAGACATAGGGGATCGTGAGCAGGCCGAGCAGCCGCTCGACCGGCACCCCCGCCAGCGGCGCCCGCTCCACGGCCCAGTTCCGGAAGAGCGGGGCGAGCTCCCGGCCGAACCGTTCCTGCCAGTACTGAGCCCGGCGGTACTCCTCCCGGGCATCGAAACGCGCGGGGACGGGGAGGGTCAGCAGCAGGGAACGGTCGTAGGGCAGGTCGTCGCGGGCCTTTTCGGCGCGCTCCACGACGTCCAGGACCCCGCGCAGGCTCTGCTCGTTGGCGGTGAAGAGCACGACCAGGATGTCGGGGAGCTGCGCCGTGCAGATCCCGCTGATGTCGGTGATCCCGGTCCGGCTGTCGATCAGGACGAAGTCGTAGTCCGCCACCCAGCGTTCCCGGCTGGTCTCCAGGAAGGCGCCGAGGTCCTTCCCGCCGTACAGCCCGGCCCAGTCGATCGTCTGGGCCCGGGGGACGTAGGAGCGGTCGGCCGGGCCGGCGGGCAGCAGGTCCAGCGGTAGGTCCCGCCCCGGCAGGGATATCCGGCTGACGTAGTCGGCGACCCGCGGGTCGCGGCCCCGCGCGAAGTCGTCGATGAAGTCGACCAGGCCGGTCCCGGGCGGTTCGGGCAGCCATCGGCTGAGATAGAACGGGATGCCCGGCGCGTCGATGTCCCAGTCGATGCACAGCGTCCGGTAGCCCCACGAGGTGAGCAGCGCCGCGGTGTTGGCCAGGGCGAAGGTGCGCCCGACCCCGCCCTTGTAGGAGTAGAAGGTCACCACCGTGCCGCGCGTGCGCGCACCGCTCCTCGCGTGCTCAGCGGGCACTGTTCTCATCGCTCATTGTCTGCACCGCTCATTGTCTGCACCGCTCGCCGTGTTTTTTCGCCGCAAGTCGTGTTTCCGCGCCGCTCGCCGCGTTCTGCGCCGATCACTGTGCTCACAGCCTCGGGACGGCCGCGCGGTGGGGCGGTTCCGGCTCCGGGCGCAGGACCGGCAGGTCGGGACGCCAGTCCGGCACCACGTCCAGCCGCGCCACCAGCTCCTCCGCGATCTCCGCCACCTTCCTCTCGAACCCGGCGTAGGCGGGCGTCTGCTCGAAGGACGTCGAGGAGACGTTCCAGTCCTTCATGTCCCGCTGCTGGGTGCGCTTCGCGTCGTGCGGGAACCTGTCACCGTCCTTGAGCCGTATGGGGTACACGAGGCGGTGCGTGTCCGGTGCCGTGCTCAGCCCGAGCAGCGCCTCACGCCGCTGCATGCTGCGCCATTCCGCGACGCACCAGCGCGAGCCGAAATAGGACGGGGTCCAGACCGCCACCAGCAGGCGTGACCGGCTGTGGGCCTGGGCGAGCGCGTCCGGCCAGCGCTCCCCGGCGTGGATCTGATCGACGTCGATGAAGATCTCCGGTTTGCGGTCCAGTTCGTCGGTCAGGCACCTCACGAGCATCCGGTGGAAGTGGTTGTGCACCCATGGCAGGACGGTACCCGCCCGCCGATAGCTCAGGAACACGTCGAACCGGTAGCCCGGCATGCTGCAGAAGCCTCCCCCGAGACCGGTCCCACCGCTGGCCACGG
>NZ_CAKKTL010000271.1:0-434 GCF_920664355.1 Protofrankia sp. CiP1_Cm_nod2 | reverse complement strand
TGTAGCCGACTGGTCACGGTGTAGCGACGCCGGACGCACTGGACAGCGGACGCAGGACGACAGACACGACATGTGAGACATGGCACATGTCGCGCTCAGCATACCGGGCGTGCCGACACGGCCGTTATCCGTACCGGCGGGCCACCGGTATCGAGTCACCGACACCGGGGCGTGCCGCCAGGCGCCAGAGGGCCTGGATGCGCTCGAGCGTGCCCTGAATCGGCTGTGGGCTAAGCGGCAAGGTTCGGAATGAGCGGTTCGGGGCGGTTCGCATCAGTCCGCAAGCCGCCATCTGGCGTACCGGCGTGCCACCCGTGCCCGGGTAGCCGAGGCTCCCGGCCCGCCGGTCACCGCCCGGTAGGTCCACAGGCCGGCGACGAAGGCGGCGAAGGCGGTGAGCGCGTCGTCCGCTACTGTCCAGCACGCTCGTGTTG
>NZ_CAKKTL010000270.1:5770-7280 GCF_920664355.1 Protofrankia sp. CiP1_Cm_nod2 | reverse complement strand
GGCGGGCGCGCCCGTCACGGGGCTGGGACGGGTGGTGTCGGGGGTGAGCCGGCCGGCGCACCGGTAGCGCTGGCAGCGCTGCCCGGCCCAGTCGGCCGCCCGGTGCGGGGGCACGGTCTGCGTCCAGGCGCAGATGTCGCAGCGGAGCGCGGCGGCGGCCACCTCGTCGTCACCGAGCCTGACCACATGGATGTGGCCTGGTTGCAGCCCGTAGACGACGCTGGTGCCGTCCTCGGCGACCCGGCGGGCCAGCACCCCCTCGTCGGCGAGGACGGGCAGCAGCCGGGCGAGGTAGTCGGTGGCGTGCTCGCGGGAGAGCTCCAGGCAGCGGACCGCCCAGTCCTGGTACCAGTTGCCGCGGGCGGTCAGGACGTCGAACTCGCTGCGGCGTTTCGGCGCGGACAGCAGGAACGCCGGCGCGGACACCCCGCGGGGGAAGGCGGGCATCCCGTTCGGCCGCCCGCCCCACACCTTCCAGCGCGCCCCGGCCTGGCCGAGGTAGCCGTCCAGCCAGCGGTGCCGGATCGCGCCGCGGATCCGCAGCCGTTCGAGCAGCCCGCGGACGAACGCCAGCCAGGTCACCTCGTCCGCGGGCGGGATGGTGGCCACCGGCCCGTGTACGAACACGTCCCGGCACAGCGCGGCGATCTTCTCCGGTTCGGTGAGGGTGACCTCGGCGGCCACGGTGCGGGTCAGTTCGAGGGTGCGGCCCTGCCGGGAGCGCAGGCCGAACTCCATGATCGCCGCGAAGGCGAGCCGGTCGGCGATGAGCTGCCAGACCTCGCTGCCGCCGGCGTGCTCCCCGGCGAGCAGCCCGTCGATCCCGGGCTGGTCGTGCAGGTCCGGCGGGACGATCGCGGCCAGCGTCCCGGGGTCGGACGCGGGGCTGGTGGCGGCGGCGATCAGGTCCGCGAGCAGGTCGTTGAGGGCCACCGGTGTGCCGGGGCGCAGCTGGTCGACGAGCAGCGAGCGCAGCGAGAACGTGTACGACCGGGTGGCGACGAAGCCGGCGCGGTGCGCGGCGTCCTGCACCGAGTCGTTGAACAGCAGCGTCCGGCGTTCCCGGCCGGTGAGCTCGCCGCTGGTGAACAGTTCGGTGACCGCGACCGAGGCGAGGGTGGCGAGCCCGGCGCCGAGGTAGCGGACGCCCTCGTCCAGCCCGCAGGCCGGGCAGCGGTCGGCTTCCGCGCCGGCGATGTCGGCGAGGTCGCCGAGCACGGCGACGCCGTCGGGGATGCGGGTGGTGCCGCGGCCGGCCTCCCCGGGGGTGTCCCGCGCCGGGTCGAACGGCCGGACCCGGCTGCCGGCGGAGTCCAGGACCAGCAGGCCCCGGCCCGGGTTGGCGATCTCGTTCGCCGTGGCCGCGACGAACGCCCTGACCCGGCGCTTGTCCGCGCCGACGCTCGCCCGGTAGATCCGGTCCGGGTCGGTGACCAGCTCCTGGGGGTCGCGTTCGGGTGAGATGGCCGCCCAGCCGGACCGGCCGCAGTGCCGGCAGTGGATCGCCGGG
>NZ_CAKKTL010000270.1:1206-5354 GCF_920664355.1 Protofrankia sp. CiP1_Cm_nod2 | reverse complement strand
ATGTGCCCGCGCAGCGCCTCACCGAGATGGCAGGGGTCGAGGTTGTCGTCGCCGAGCACGGCCGCGGCGATCCGGCCCATCGCGGACGGATCCCGACCCGGGTCGGCGATGGCCGCGAGCACCGCCGGATCGGGCACCGGCAGGCTGTAGTCGATCTTCACGATGATCTCACCGGTGCTCCGGCGGGCCTCGCCCACCAGCGCGTCGTCGTCGAAGGCGGTACCGAATACCTGGCCGGCGACCTCGCGGATGCCCCTGCCCCCGTCCGCGCCGCTACCCTCCCCCAGGGTCGCGGACGTGGCCACCGGGCAGATCGTCCCCAGCGGACGGCCCGGCTCGGCCTTGCCGGTCGCCGCGGCCAACCGGCGCAGCAGCATGGCGACATCCGTGCCCTGCGCGCCGTCATAGGTGTGGAACTCGTCGAGGACAACGTAGGCCAGGTCGGCGCCGTCCCACAGCGGCAGGTCGTCGGCGCGCTGCACCAGCAGATCGAGCATCTTGTAGTTGGTGACGAGAATGTCCGGCGGGGTGCGGCGCATCTCCGACCGTTTCGTCATCACCCGCGTATAGCTGACCTCCGGGACGTCACCGATGTACAGACCGGCGGTCACATCGGCGGGCCCAGCCTGCTCCAGGTAGCCGTTGATGCGCAGCGTCTGGTCGGCGGCAAGGGCGTTCATCGGATACAGCAGCAGCGCCTTGACACCGATGCGGCCCGCCCGGCGGGCCCGCCGGCAATGGTCGAGGACAGGGATCAGGAACGACTCGGTCTTACCCGAGCCGGTGCCGGTGGTCACAAGCGTCGGCCGTGCCGGGCCGTGCAGCGTGCTCAGCCGCTCGAACGCCTTGGCCTGATGCTCGTACGGGGTGAAGTTCGCCGGCACCCATTCCAGATGCCGACGCCAATCACCGCTCGCCGGCCGGAACGGGGTACGGATCCGCAGGTATGGGCCGCGGAAGATGCCGTGCTCGGGATGGTTGAGAAAGGTCGCAAGCGCCTCGCGCTCCTGCGCGTCGGCGAGCGCGAACGTGGTGGTCAGATACTGGGTGAGGTTCGCCCGCAGACCCTCGGCGGCAAGCGTCGGCCTCACCCCGCCCACCCCGCGTCCTTGGCCGCCTGCAACCGGGCACTGAACACCGCATGCGCCTGGCGCATCTCGGCCTCCCGGTCCGCCTTGTAGAACGGCGGCGAATACCCCTCCGGCGGAGGGTTGCGCTCCGGATCCTCCAGATGCGCCATCAACCGGACGTAATGCTCCTTCGTCTGCCCGAAGCCGAAGGTACTGCGGTGACCGGCGATTTTCCGGCCGCCATGGTCGAACCAGGTGTCCGCCTCATACGCCTGCAGCTGCGGGAACCGCGCGAGGTAGATCGCGACAAGTTGGTCGGCTGAGATGCCCATCATCACCGACACCAACGCATCCAGTTCGACCAGTGCCGCACGCCGTGTCAAATCGGTACGCAGCGGCGTCTCGGGGTCCCACCTCGGGCGAATGTCTGCAAGCAGGGGAGCACCAGGCGTCGAAATCGCCCATCCGTCGTGGCGCCAGGCCTCGTTGTACAACTCCTCCCACAGCGGTGCGTACGCCAAGGTCAAACAGTTCAAACGCAGGGTCCGCAGCAGAATCGCCTCCGCCAGCGGGTGCTCCATGACCGGAACGGGCATGACGTAGGCGTCTGAGACGTGCAAGTGCGCTCTGCCTATCACTCGGATCATGTAGTCGAGTGGCAAACAAGACCAGAAACCGGCAACAAGCACAGTCTCTCGATTCGAGTCGAGAGCCATGCTACGAACGGTGCTTACATGGGTCGGACCAGGCGGTATGAGAGCGACGAAAAGGCTCCGCTGCGTGTTGTTGGGAACCATTTCACGCCAGACCACCCTGAAGAACTCAGAGTATGGCCGGAGCGCGCGACTCTCAAGATAGGCGCCGACTTCTTCTGAGGTGACTTCCAACTCATCCACCTCGGCGGCGATGGCGATAGCCTCGCGTGCCTCGGCGATCGCCGAGGGGTCGGCGCGTAGGCGTTTCAATGCCGTGTAGTCCAGCCAGCGGTCCTGCGCGGCGCGGAACGTGTCGATGTCCGTGGCGCGCCGGTAGTCGGTCGTTGGTACCGCGTCGGCGGGCAGGTACCGTGGGTCGACCGGTTCGTCGTAGGTACTGGTACGGGGTGGCTGTTTTGCGAGTGGTGTGGCCAGGGTGAGCTGTGGCCCGCGAAGAATTACTTCAGGCCATGCCTTTGGATCGGCGAACTCTTCCTTGATCAACCCGGTTTGTTTTGCACCCGACTCATGGTAGCCAGAGCTGATCCTGGGACCCAACTCGGCGAGGCGGGTCTTCCAGCTTGCGAGTGCGGTAATCGCCGACTGTTCTGCTGTTGTTACAGGATAGAGCAATCGCGCTGAATCGGCAGGCTGATCGTTCTCCCCGACCAGCCGCATCCACTCCGCGAGGCCGTCGTCGGTGACGACGACCACCCGGCTCGCATGAGGCCGCAGATCCCACTTTCCTTCGTATTTGACGGCGGGCACCGGTCCAGAGCCGTCGTGGTCGAGCGAACCCGTGAGGACCTCCGGCCCGAACAGCCAACTCAGGTGCTCGAAGTAGACAGGCTGGTAGCCACCGTAGATCTGGACTCCGAACTGGCGGCTCCAGTCGACCTCCGGGAAGATCAGCCGACGGTTCTGGAAGTGTCCGTGCAGCCGCAGGCGATGGTAGACCGCGGAGCGTAACTTCGCCTCCTGGACACCAGCGAAGTGCGAATCCGGGTGGATCAATCCTGCGATTCCTCGTCGGCTGGCGTGCCACCAGACCTGGATCATGAACGCTCGGTACAGGTTCGGCTGGGAGCCCGCGAGGAGCGGATAGGTGGCGGGCGCGCTCAATGCGGCGACCATCGCTACGTTCGAGGACAGTTCGCTCAGGTAATCCGTCCGGGCCATCGTACTGACAAGCTGCGCGTCCTTCCGCATACGCAAGACTTCGACGTTGGTTTCCTGGGCCAGCACGAACCATGGGTCCCGTTCGGCGAGAACCTCACCTTCCTGCCAGGTCGGGCGGACCCAGGGTGGGTTGCCTACCTGGAGGTCGAAACCGCCTTTGGCGAAGGCCTGGGCGAAGTGCAGTTCCCAGTGGAAGAAACCCTGGCGGTCGGCGATCTGCTCGACCACGCCGAGCCAGGGGAAGCGTTCGGGAAGCCGGTTCTCGCCTTCCATCCCCATCCAGCCTTCCAGGCCGTTCTCGTACTCCTCCAGGACGGCGAGCGAGGTGAAGTGGGCGCCGAGGGAGTCCGCGGGAATGTCGTTGGCGCCGACGAGCGCCTCGGCGAAGGTCAGCCAGTCGTCCAGGCCCGCGAGCGGGACCATCCGGCGGAACCGTTCGACCGCTGACGGTCTGACCCTCCTGGCCGTCCTCCCCGCGGACGGGGTCTTCGTCCCGGCCACCACCGGATTGACGCCACCGAGGAGGTGGGGCAGCGCGCTTTCGGCTGAATCGTCGTCCCCGTCGGAGTCGAACAGGGAAGCGGCCTCCCACCCGAGCGGACCTCGCGACACAACCTCGGGGGCCGGTGGCGCCTGCTCGAGACGGCGGACGATGACGGCGTCCTGCTCGTACTCCGCGGCGGAGCCGTCGAGCAGGCCGGCGGAGTCAAGCGGCCAGAACCACAAGGCGCACCAGGCATCCATCAACGTCTTCAACCGCCAGTACGGCGTGCCCGGTGCCTCCAGGTCTGCAAGGATCTTCTCCCGCGGCACCGCCTGGGTCACGGTGGGCAGATCGTCGGCGCCCCAGACGTCGATGTGCCGGCGGATCTCCTGTTCGGAGATCTCCAGACGCTGGCGGACCAGATCCCACAGGAACTCGACCCGGCGCGCGACCCCTTGCAGCCGCTTGACCTGGCTGTTCTTCCCCTTGTCCGCGGGCGTGCGCAGCATCGCGCGCCGCCAGGCGGCCAGGCGTTTGGCCTCCTCGGGCGCGAGCTGTCTGGCTTCCTTCTCCCCCGCGACCGCTCCCCAACCCCCGGCCGGCAGCAGGAAATGGTGGATCACTCTATCCGGGAGGCCGCCGTCGCGGAACGGATGGTCGGTGGGGGCGGTGGTCAGCCACGCCCTCTCGGCGAGCGCCGCCGGCTCGTAGTAGCGGCGG
>NZ_CAKKTL010000270.1:0-804 GCF_920664355.1 Protofrankia sp. CiP1_Cm_nod2 | reverse complement strand
CCGGCGCCGATGAGCGAGTTGCCGCGGCGCAGGTGCAGGCCGAACCAGGGTGCCTGCAGGCCGGCGTGCATCACGTTCAGCCACAACGACACCTCCGCCAGCTCCACCGCGGTGCGGTTGAGGTCCACGCCGTAGCAGTTGTGCAGGGCGATGTACGCCTTGACCTTCTGCAGCTCGGTGGCGTACCGCTCCGGGTCGAGGCTCTCCCCCCGCTCACGCTGACAGCGGCGCAGGTACTCGGCGGCGACCTGGTTGATCGCCTCGTTGAGGAAGGCCCCGGAGCCCAGCGCCGGTTCGCAGATCGTCCAGTCCAGCAGCTCGCGCGCGGGCGTTGTGGTGCCGTCCTGGTCGAGACGGTATCTGAGCGTGAGTTGGACGGTGACCTCGGTCAGCGACTGCGGGGTGTAGTAGGAGGCGCTGGTCTGCCGGTCCCGGCCGGCGAGCCGGTAGACGAACGACCCGGCCGGGTAGCGGACCCGCGGCCCGGTGCGCCGGCCCATGTCGTCGAGCGCGCGGACGAAGACCTCGTCCGCGTAGTCGTCGGCCCGGGACGCCGGGATCATCCAGCTGCCGTCCTTGGGATCACCGCCCTTGGCGACCTCGTACAGCTCCTCCGCGGCGATGAACCCGGTGTAGGACATCAGCCCTTCGTAGACGGCGCCGAGCTGGTTGATGCCGAGCTGGGCGTAGGAGATGAACCCGCCGCGTTCCTTCTTCTTCCCGCGGGTGAGCATCAGCAGCCGCAGCACCTCGTACAGGCAGCTGTTACGCAGCCGGGTGTCGATCGTGCGCGCGTCGGCCTCG
>NZ_CAKKTL010000269.1:0-6466 GCF_920664355.1 Protofrankia sp. CiP1_Cm_nod2 | reverse complement strand
AGCCGGGACCGGCCGTGGCGCGACGAGCAGCCCGCCGTGGCGCGCACGGTGCCCGGTGCCTGGGGGCCCGGCCCACGCGTGGTACCCGGGCCGCCCGCGCCCGGCCGCCACGGCGCACCCGCCGACCACCTTCGTGGCGCACGCGCCAACCGATCGGAAGGGAGAACCCCGAGATGACCCGGATCCCCGCCACAGCCACGGTCCTCCACCCCAGCGCGGAAAGCCCCGGCGCGGAGAGTCTCGGCGTGGATACTCTCCGCGCGGAGGCCGCCGGCGCGGAGCCCCCACCGGCACCGGCCGTCGGGGCGGAACGGGCCGCGGGCGAGGCGGCGGGGGAGCCCGCCCCGGGCAGCCGCTGCCTGGCCATGTTCCCCGGACAGGGCTCCCAACGGCCCGGGATGGCGGCCGACCTGGTCAGGCGGTACCCGGACACCGCAGGCCGGATCTTCGAGATGGCGGACGACGTCCTCGGCATCCCGCTGACGAAGCTGTGCGTGTCGGGCTCGGCGGAGGAGCTGCGCCGCACGGACGTGACCCAGCCCGCGATCGCCGCGACCAGCCTGGCGGTGCTCGAGGTGCTGCGGGCCGGCGGTTTCGAGGCGTCCGGCGTCGCCGGGCACAGCCTCGGCGAGTACACGGCGCTCGCCGCCGCCGGGGTGCTCGACGCGCGGTCCGTGCTGCGCCTGGTGCGCCGCCGCGGCGAGCTCATGGCCGAGGTGGGCAGCCGTACCCCGGGCGCGATGGCGGCGGTCATCGGGCTGCCGGCCGAGCGGGTCGAGGCGTTGTGCCGGGACGTCACCGGCACCGGTGTCGTGGAGATCGCCAACTACAACGACCCCGGGCAGACGGTCGTCTCGGGCCTGGCGGAGGCGGTCGCGCGGGTCGAGGCGCTGGCGGCGCGGGCCGGCGCGGAACGGATCGTGCGGCTCGACGTCGGCGCCCCCTTCCACTGTTCCCTGATGCGCGACATCGAGGCCGAGTTCGGCGCCGAGCTCGACCGGCACGTGTTCGCCGAACCACAGGTGCCGGTGCTCAGCGCCGTCACCGGCGGCTACGTCCGACGGGCGGAGGAGGTGCGCCTGCTGCTGCGGCGGCAGCTCGTCGAGCCGGTCCGGTGGGTCGACACCGTGCGGCGGGCCGTGGCGGACGGTCACAGCCTGCTCGTCGAGGTCGGGCCGGGCCGGGTCCTGACGGGATTCGCCAAGCGGATCGCCCCGGATGTCCGGGCGCTGGGAACCGCCCGTCCCCAGGCGATCGAGGCGCTGCTCGCCACCGCCGGCCACGGCGCCCCGCGCCCGGCGGTCCCGGCATAGCGCGCCGGCCGCGGCGGGCCGGCATTCCTCCGGCCCGCACCGTGCCACAACTGCCAGCACCTCCCGACCCACCACGTGATCCCTATGCCACGTGATCTGTACGCCATGTGATCCGCGCGCTGTGTGATCTCAACGCTGTGTGATCTCCATGAAAGAAAGGACAGTCCCATGACCGACACCGCAGCCTTCCCCGCCGCCATCCAGGAGGCCGTCGCCGACGCCCTCGGCCTGGACGAGACCGAGGTCACCCCGTTGTCCACCCTGATCGGGGACCTCGGCGCGGAATCGATCGACCTGCTGGACATCCTTTTCCGTATCGAGCGGAAGACCGGCGTGAAGATCCAGGCGTCCGACATAGGCAACCACATTCAGGGCGGCATCCCGGACTCGGAGTTCGGCGACGAGAACGAGATCATCACCCCGGTCGGCCTGGCCCAGCTGAAGAAGGCCATGCCGCAGATCGACA
Source organism: Protofrankia sp. CiP1_Cm_nod2 (assembly GCF_920664355.1). Taxonomy (NCBI): domain Bacteria; kingdom Bacillati; phylum Actinomycetota; class Actinomycetes; order Frankiales; family Frankiaceae; genus Protofrankia; species Protofrankia sp. CiP1_Cm_nod2. The sequence continues at coordinate 4,687 of NZ_CAKKTL010000269.1, read as the reverse complement.
CCGAGGAACTGGCCGGCAAGCTCCCGGCCGACCAGGTGATGAGCCTGTTCACCGTGCAGAACCTCGTCGACCTGGCGGTCCTGCGCGCCACGGCCACGGTGGACGCCTGAGCGCCCCGGCACCGGGATCCGGCGGCAGGGCCCGGCGTCCCAGGGGCTCGGCGTCCTGGGGATCCGGCAACGGGACCCCGCCGTGGCCGCTCCGCCCGGATGGCCACGGCGGGAGACGGCACGGACCGGCGGCACGGACCGGCGACCAGTGACACCGGCCGACGTGGCCGGCCGGCCAGAACGACAGGAAGGAAAGGAAAGGACGTGACGAAGCTGGCAGGGCAGGTCGCCCTTGTCACGGGGGCGTCCCGCGGCATCGGCCGCGCGGTCGCCCTGGCGCTCGCGGACGACGGCGCGCACGTCGCCGTGAACTACCGGTCCCGCGCCGACGAGGCGCAGGCCGTCGTCGAGGAGATCGAGAAGGCCGGCGGGAAGGCCGTCGCGCTCGCCGCCGACGTCGCGGACCCCGAGCAGGCGGCCGCGCTGGTCGAGCGGGCCCGCGCCGAGCTGGGCGGGCTGCACATCCTCGTGAACAACGCGGGGATCACCCGGGACGGGCTGATCTACACCATGGCGCCGACGGACTGGCTCGAGGTCATGCGGGTCAACTTCGGTGGGGTCTTCAACTGCACGCAGGCCGCGATGGGCCACTTCATGGCGGAACGCGCCGGCGTCATCATCAACATCTCCTCGGTGATGGGCGAGCGGGCCTGGACCGGCGAGTCCGCCTACGCGGCGTCCAAAGGGGCGATCAACGCCTTCACCCGCAACTGCGCGCTGGAGCTGGCCCGCTTCGGAGTGCGGGTCAACGCCGTGCTCCCGGGCTTCGTCCCCACCGATCTCGTCGACGGGCTGCTGGCCAAGGACGGCGGGAAGGCCATCAAACGGCGCATCCCCCTGCGGGAGTTCGCCACCCCCGGGCAGATCGCCCGGGTGGTGGCCTTCGTCGCCGGGCCCGACGCCGACTACATGACCGGGGAGCTGCTGCGCGTGGACGGCGGGGCCGCGGCCGTGCTCGGCACCGGCCGTCCCGACTGACCACCCGGGACCGCGGGGCCCCGGCAGCCGGGGCCCACCGGCGGCGCGCGAGGAGCACGACCGTGCTTCCCACGGGCTTCCCGCGGCTTTCCCGCGGGCGGGCCGGCGGGCCGGTGGGCCGACAGGCGCGTGAACCGACAGGAAGGCAGGCGCGGCCGATGCGCTTTCATCTCATTGACCGGATCGACTCCTGGGAGCCGGACCGGCGGATCGTCGGGCGCAAGGTGACGTCCGGCACGGAGCAGTTCTGGCGAGCCGGCCTCACCGGGCCGGTCATGCCGCCGCCGCTGGTGCTCGAGGCCCTCTGCCAGGCGGGCACCTGGCTGGTGATGATGAGCAGCGGGCACCGTAAACGAGCCGCGCTGCTGTCCGTGGGCGAGGTGGCGTTCCTCGGTGACGTCACACCGGGCGACGTGCTGCTGCTCGACGGCACGGTCGTGTCGATCTCGGACGAGGTCGCCGTCCTGGACGGGACGGTCAGCGCCGGCGGGCGCACCGTGCTCACCGCGACGTCCATCATGTGTGCCCTCATCGACGCCGAGCGGCTGGACGACCCGGCCGCCACGGCCCGGATGGCCGACCAGCTGACCGGGGCGGTGAGCGCGCCGTGAGGCGGGTGGCGATCACCGGCGTGGGCGCGGTCACCCCGGTCGGCAACGACGCGGCCACCACCTGGGCGAACCTCGTCGCCGGCCGCAGCGGGGTGGGCGAGCTGACCACCTTCGACACCTCGACGTTCTCGGTCCGCATCGGCGGCCAGGTCCGGGACTTCACCCTGCGTGATCTCGTTCCCGAGGCCGCCGGCTGGCGGCACCTGTCGCGGGCCGGCGGGTTCGGGCTGGCGGCGGCGGCGGAGGCACTGCGCGAAGCCAAGGTCACCCCCGCCACCTACGACCCCGACGAGTGCGGCGTCGCGATGGGCGGCAGCGTCGGACGCCCGGAGCTCCAGCAGGTCGTGGACATCGGCCACCTGCGGGAACGCACCGGCAACCGGGAGATCTTCCGGCATCCGCCCGGTGACGTGCTGCTGCGTGACCAGAACGTGCCGGTCGCCGCGATCGCGCGGCTGGCCGCCTGCACCGGGCCGATGGTCAGCGTCAGCACCGCCTGCTCCGGGTCGGGGCACGCTATCGGGGAGGCGTTCCGGCACATCCAGGACGGTGACGCGACGCTCATGCTCGCCGGCGGTTTCGACGCCCTGACCACCTGGATGGACCTGCTGGGCTTCAGCCTGCTGGGCGCGTTGACCGACCGTTACAACGACGACCCGACGCGGGCCTCGCGCCCGTTCGACGCCGACCGGTCGGGCTTCGTCATCGGGGAGGGCGCGGTCGTCGTCGTGCTGGAGGAGCTCTCCGCGGCCAGGGCGCGCGGGGCACCGGTCCTCGCCGAGCTCCTCGGCTACAGCTCGACCCTGAACGCCTACCGGATCACCGACTCGCCGCCGGACGGGCGCGGCGCCATCCAGGTGATGGCCCGGGCGCTGGCCGAGTCCGGGCTCGGGCCCGCCGGCATCGACTACGTCGTCGCGCACGGGACGGGGACCCCGGGCAACGACGCCTCCGAGACGACAGCGATCAAGGAGGTGTTCGGCGCCGACGCCCACCGTCTCGTGGTGAGCTCGCCGAAGTCGATGACCGGCCATCTCACCTCGGCCAGCGCCGCGCTGAACCTGCTCGCCGCGCTCGGTGCCATCCAGCACTCGGTCGTCCCGCCGACGGTGAACCTCGACACCGCGGATCCCAGGCTCGACCTCGACTACGTCCCGCTGGTGGCCCGGCCGATGCCGGTGTCGGGCGTCATGGTCAACGCGTTCGCGTTCGGCGGGACCAACACCTGCCTGGTGGTCGGTACCCCCAAGGAGGAATCATGACCGGCGCCGACATCGGCTCGGAACCGCTGCCGACAGCCTTCGACCGGCTCGTCCAGCTGGAGCACGGCCGGCAGGCGGTAGCTGTCCGTAACATTCCTGGGACGCTGGACGTCTTCGACAGCCACTTCCCGCGCTTCCCCGTGCTGCCGGGCATGCTGCTCTTCGAGAGCATGGTGGCCCTGGCCGGGCTGGTGCTGGCCGCGCCGGGGGAACGCTGGCGGCTGTCCGGGGCGCGGGTGGTGCGCTTCCGCCACTTCGTCCGGCCCGGCGACCAGGCGGAGATCACCGTGCGGGTCCTCGACCGCGCGGGGCAGACCGCCCGGTGCACCGCCTCGGTCACCGTCGACGGGCGTCCCGTCGCCTCCGTCCGGGCGCTGGAGCTGCTGCGGGAACCGTCGATGCTGGCGGCGACGGTATGAGCGGCGAGCGCGCGAGAAAAGTCGTGATCACCGGGATCGGGCTGCTCACGGCACTCGGTGAGGGCGTCCAGGACACCTGGGACGGGGTGCTGGCGGGCCGCGGCGGTGTGACGCCCCTGCGCGGTTACGACCCGTCGTCACTGCGCACCCAGCTGGGTGCCCAACTGGTTGATTTAGACCCAAAACAGTATGTAAGCCGCCGGACGCTGCGCAAGATGACCCCCAACGACGAGATCGCGATGGTGGGTGCCGTCCTCGCGCTGCGTGACGCCGGCCTGGAGGACGAGCGGCCCTTCGGCGAGCGGGCCGGCCTCTTCGTCGGCGGCAACAAGGAGCTTTCCCGGCCGGAGGGGGTGGTGGCCGGGGCGCTGGCCGCCCGCGCCGACGACGGCAGCGCCGACTACCACCGGCTCGGACGGGTCGCGTCCTCCACACTGACACCGCTGTTCTACGTCGAGGGGCTGCAGGCGGCGTCGCTGTTCTACATCTCCGAGGCCTACGGCTTCCTCGGCCCCAACGCCTACTTCGCCGGCACCGCCGAGGCGGGGGCGAGCGCGGTGGGACGCGCGGCGCGCGCGGTCCGGCGCGGCGAGGCCGACCTGGCGCTCGCCGGCGGGTTCGACGACCCCACCTCCTGGTGGTCGATGTCGAAGATGGACGGGCTCGGTGTGCTCTCGTCCCGCAACGAGCTGGGCGCGGCGGCCTGCCGGCCCTACGACCGGGCCCGCAGCGGATCGGTCTTCGGTGACGGCGCCGCGTTCCTCGTCCTGGAGGAGCGCGAGGCCGCGCTGGCCAGGGGAGCCCGCTGCTACGCCGAGATACGCGGGGTGGGCGCCGGTAACGACGGCGGCATGGTCGTCACGCCCGACCCGGGCGGCCGCGGGCTGATCCGCGCGATCACGGCGGCGCTGCGGGACGCGGACATGCCCGCCGAGGACGTCTCCTACATCGCCTCGCACGGCTGCGCGACCACGCTCGGGGACCTCAGCGAGACCCAGGCGATCCGCCGGTCGCTCGGGGCCCACGCCGAGCGCGTGTGGGCGAGCAGTGTCAAGCCGCAGACCGGGCATCTCGTCGCCGGGGCCGGGGCGCTGAACGTGGCGGTCGCCGCGCTGGCGCTGGCGGCGGGCGTGGCCCCCGCCACGGCCAACCTCGACGATCCCGACCCGGGCTGCGACCTCGACTGGATACCCGGCCAGCCCCGCGAGGCCCGGCTGACCGGCGCGCTCGCGCTCGCCCGCGGCCTGGCGGGCCAGCAGGTGGCGCTCGCCCTGGGCCGGGCGGCATGACCGGGCCCCGCCCTGGGC
>NZ_CAKKTL010000268.1:3986-7192 GCF_920664355.1 Protofrankia sp. CiP1_Cm_nod2 | reverse complement strand
CGCCCCGGCCGTGCGGGACCTCGCCGCCGCCCGCGACGAGATCGCCCGGCTGCGCGCGGACGGCGCGGCCGTGCTCGACGTGGCGGGGATCGCCGGGTTCGACGCCGCCCGCGCCGACCTGGACCAGGCGGCCGGCGAGCTGCGCCGGCTGGAAGAGGCACGTGCCGGCAAGCTCCGGCAGCGGGAGCAGGCGTCGCAAGCGGTGAACGATGCCCTGCTCGCCGACGCCGACGAGATCGGCGCGCTCGACCGTGCCGTGGAAGCCAGACTCGCCGACGCCCAGCTCGCCGACCGGCTGGAAACCGAGGCACGCCAGCTCGACGAGGACGCCCGGGCGCTGCTCATCGACCTGACCGGCCCGGCCGACGCCCGGCCGACGGCCACGATTCTCGGCGAGCTGCACATCCCAGCGGACATCGCCAGGCAGCTCGACGAGATCGCCGAGGTGATCCGCCAGCACACCGACGAGGTCACCCACGCCGAGCGCCAGCTGACCGGAGCACGTTCCCGCCAGGCGGACGCCGCCCGCACCGGCCGCGTCTTCGACCCAGCCGCGGTCACCCTGCTGCGGCAGGCGGTCACGGAGATCCGCAAGGACGGGTCGGCCTGCCAGCAGACCCGCCAGGCCGTCGACCAGGCCGCCCGCGCGCTGCGGGAACGCCGGGAAGCCCTGTGCCGCGCCGGGTACCGCAGACCGGATGCCCTTGACGTCGTCCCACCGAACCCGCCGTCCCGGGAGACCGTCGACCGGCTGCGCCAGGCACTCACCAGGACCACGCACACCGTCGACCAGCATGCGGCGGCCCTGACGGCCGCGGCCACCAGGCTGACCGGGCTGCGAGAACAGCTCGCTAACGCCGGTGACAGCGAGCCCCCGCGGCGCACCGAGCTCGACGACATCCGCGCCGAGCGGACCGAGCTGTGGAACCGGCTGGTGGACCGGCTGGCGGACGCCGCGGCCGACGGGGCGGCCCTGCGCCGCGCCGAGACCGAGGCGCTCGTCCTGCCCGTGACCACCGCGATAGCCCGCGCCGACGACATCGCCGACCGGTACGCCGAGAACCTCGCCGCGCACGCCGGCCTGGCGGTACGCACCGAGCACCTGCGGGACGGTTCGGCGGCGGCGCAGGCCGGCCACGCGGAGGCCCTGGCCGCCCACACCGAGGCCTCGGCGTCCGTCGACGAGGCCCGCCGCGCGTGGGCCGCGCTGTGGAACGAGCTCGAGGTGGCCGTCCCCGCCGAGCCGGCGGCCGACGACGTGCTGGACGCCCTGCGCACGGCCCAGCAGACGCACGCGGACCTGCTCGCCGCGCGGCAACGCATCGCCGGCCTCAGCAGCCTTGTGAACGACCAGCGCCTGACCGTGGTCACAGCCCTCAGCCCCCTCGGCGCCCTGGGCTTCCTCGCCCCCGCCGGCGCGGCCGCCCCCGCCGGCACGACCGCCCCCGCCGGCACGGCCGCCCCCGCCGGCACGGCCCAGGACCCGGCGGCCGGCCTCGGAGCACCAGCCCCGACCGCGCCATCCGCTCCCCCCGGCCGGGAGGCCACCACCAGCGCCGGGATCACCACAGACGGGGTGGACACGGTGGCCGCGACCGGCGGCGAGAACGGCGAGGCGGTGGGGACCGGATCCGGCCTCGATCTCGACACCCTGCTCGGTGCCGCGGACCAGGTCCTCGACGAGGCGTCCCGCGCGCAGGAAGCCCACGCCACAGCCAGAGCCCGCGCTGAGGAGGTGGACCGGGCCGAGCGGGCCCGACAGGCCCGGCTGGCGGAGCTCCACGAGGCCCAGGCCCGCTGGGCACAGCAGCGACAGGCCGCGCTCCTGTCCCCCGCGCTGCACCCCGACGGCTGGGCCGAACGGCGGCGGCGGCTGACCGAGGCGGTCGACCACCACCGCCGAGCCCTCAGGGCCACCCAGGACGCCGCCGGCGCCCGGGCCCGCCACGCCGCCTTCGCCGAGCGCGTCGCCACGCTCGCCAGCCGGCACGCCGCGGCCGTCAGCAGCCTCGCCGCCTCGCCGCCTCCCGCGTCCTCGGACCTGCGGACGGCCGCGTCGAGCCAGCCGCCGACAGATCTTCAGCTGCTCACCGGCGCGGTGCGGACCGCCCGGAACGCCCGCGACGATGTCGAGCGGACCAACACGGATCTTGCCCGCCTCGACGACGAGACCAGCGCGGCCGGCCGGCAACGGGACAGCGCGGTGGCACGCCTGACGGACCTGCGCGACACCGCCGGCCTCGGCCCGGCCGGTGACAGCGACCACGCCGACGCGGCCGCCAGCGGAGCATCATGCTCTGGCCCATGGTCTGGCCCCTCCGGGCTGGTCGAGTGCCTCGCGGCCGCGGCCGCCCGGGGGCGCCTCGTCGTCGCCGCCGTGGAACGCCGGACGCGGGCGGCCGAACGGATCCACGCCGCCGCACCGGACGAGGACCTGGACACGCTCGCCAAGGAACTCGCCGACCGCACCGACGAGGAGCTCACGGACGAGCTGGCGGCGGCGGCGTCCGACCGGCACCGGCACGAGGGCGAGCACAACCAGGCACGCCAGGAGCTCGGCAGGCTCGAGGAGCGCCTGGCAGCGCTGACCTCCTCCCAGTCGAACGCCGCCGAGCTGGCGGCCCTGGCGCAGGAGAAGCTCGCGGTCATCGCCGAGAGCGCCGAACGCCACCTGACACTAAAGATCCAATATGAGATCCTGCGTGACCAGCTGGACGCGTACGAGCGTCAGCACGCCTCCCCGCTGCTGGCCGACGCCGGGGGCCTCCTCGAACGGCTCACCGACGGACGCTACGTCGCCCTGCGCGCCGCCGGCGTCACCGGCGGCCGCAGCCTGCGGGTCATCCGCTCCGACGAGCAGGAGCTGGCCCCGCACGAGCTCTCCGAAGGCACCACGGACCAGGTCTACCTGGCGCTTCGCCTCGCAGCGATCAGCCAGCTGCAGCGTGAGCGCCAGGACCGCGGCGATCCACCGCTGCCCGTCGTCCTCGACGACGTCCTGATGGCCTTCGACGATCAACGAACCGCGGCCGCGCTCGGCGTCCTCGCCGAGCTCGCCGGGCAATGGCAGATCATCGTGCTGACCCACCACGACCGCACCGCCGAGATCGCCCGGACCAGCACACCCGTCACCACCACGATCACCCAGCTCCCGTCGGCGAACGCCCTCCCGGCGAGCCGCCCCGCCACGGCAATCCGCGCCGCGA
>NZ_CAKKTL010000268.1:2989-3424 GCF_920664355.1 Protofrankia sp. CiP1_Cm_nod2 | reverse complement strand
TGACCGGAATCGCCCGACAGCGGGAAGCAGCGGACACCGGCTCACCCCGGTCGGCCCACGCAACCTCCACTCCTGCGAGAACGGCCGGCAGCCCCGCCCGGCCACCCAGGGCCGTCGCGGCAGCCCCCGTCCTCCCGCCCGACCACGACCCCGCGCAGATCCGCTCATGGGCACGCGCCAACGGACGCCACATAGGCGACCGAGGCCGCATCCCGTCCGACGTCATCGACGCCTTCCGGCAGGCTCACGCAACCCCCTAGTCAGGGCAGGTGGAGCACCCCAGTCAAGGTCAACAAGCCGCTCGAGGAGCACGGAACGTTTTCCCTTCCTCGCCGTTCCCCGCCGGGGGCACGCGCTGGCTTGTCGTGCTCGCCGATCTCTGATCGGCTTTGCCGGGGCCGCGATATCTGCCCGGGGGGCGGCCCCCGGACCCCT
>NZ_CAKKTL010000268.1:0-2828 GCF_920664355.1 Protofrankia sp. CiP1_Cm_nod2 | reverse complement strand
GAGGTCGTGCTTCGCACGACCGTCTTCCCTGCGGAGCCCAGGGCATCCGCGGTCTCGCCATTCAACGGGCGTCTCCAAGACGTCGATGACGACCATGAATCAGTCAAGATCCGCATTCGCTTGCGCACATCGACCGCACGTACGGCTTCAGCCGCTTGGTCGCACGGACCGGATTCGTCTCCGCCGGCGCAGGCGGGGCTGGTCCGCCGGTCCTCGTCGGCGCCTCGGGTCCGACCGTGGACGAACGACAGAGCCCTTGCCGACATGCGTCGCCATGACCGCTTGATTCCGCCCGTTTACCGGCGCAGTATCCACATCCTCCAGCGGAGATCCTGAAACGAAGGCGTGAGAGCTCGGCTGCGGAACCGCCTTACGGGCGGTCGGCCAGATCCCGCAGTTCCCCTATGATCTCGCGGCCGGTCCGCTCGATGGGGGCGAGCCTGGCGACCAGCTCACGGCTGGCGACGGTATCCTCGGCGTCGACGCGATCCATGATCTGAGCCAGGGTCGCATGCAGCCGGGCCCGGTGCTGTTCGAGGTGCTCCTCGACCGCGTCGATCAGTAGCTGTCCCTGGCTCCGGGCCGCCTCGACGAAATCCGCCCGGGCCTGCTTCGCCTGCTCGTCGAGCATCCGCTTGCGCTCGTTGCGGGCCTTCTGGATCACCGACTCCCGTTCCTTGAGCACCTCTGTGATCTTGGCAACGCCGATGGCGGCCGCGACGGCGGCACCGACCGGAAGCGCGACGGAGGCGAGGCTGAGGCTGGTCATCAGCGCGGCTGCTCCGCCTGCCAAGGGACCGGCCACACCGACCGTCCCGGCGGCGATCTGCACGAGGCTGTAGACGGACATGGCTCCCCGCGCGTCCGCGGGCGGGGGCGGAAGACGGCTGTCGAGCGGTTCCGGGGAGACGAGCTGGGAGCCGGTGGCGTCGTCCCCCAGAGCCAGCCGCAGCAAGGTGCGGCCCTTGGCGTCGAGCTGCTCCAGCTGACGCTGCCAGCCGGTGGCCGGGCCGTCGGGGCCGACCATCCACTGCGTGTAGAGCTGAACCTGGCGGACGTCGATCTCGTGGACGTGCTCGGTGTCCAGCTTCCCCCCGTCGATCAGCTGGTCGAGCCCGCGGTGCAGTTCCTGCGGCAGATCCGCGAACGGACGCTGCCTGACGCGGATAGCGCGCTCCAGCTCGTCGGCCAGCTCTGTGCGCATGCCTTCCGCGGCGCTCTCCGCACGCTCCAGCCGCTCGGCGATCGCAGCTTGCTGAGCGGCCAGTTCGTCGACGGAAACCTGATGGGCGTCGACGATGTCCCGGATCGGCCGGTGCCGGCGGCGGATCAGCCGTCTCGTTTCGTCGGCGACCTGGACGAGATGACGGTCCCCGGCGCCGGATTCGACAAGCTGGTGCAGCCGGTCGCGCAGCACGTCCATCCCGCTGCGTTGCCTGAGATTTCTCGTCGCGTTCCCGTTCGCCTCCTCGGCGGCGGCCTTCGCCTCCCAGGCCGCGGAGACTGGCAGGAATCCTTCGCCGACGAACGCGGCGAGGCCGCCGCCCGCATCGGCGAAGTGTGTGCGCAGATAGTCGTTGTCCGTCGCCTGTACGTTGCGCCACGCGGCCTGGCCGTGCTCTCGCTGGGTGGCGCGGTCGATGCCGGTGAGCACCCACAGCACACGCTTCCCGGTCTGCAGGTGGTGGGCGTACAGGTCACGGACGAGGGCGAGCTCGTTGACCGTCAGCGCCGATGTCGCCTGAGTGACGTAGATGAAGCAGTCGGCCTCCGCCCAGGCGCCGCGCATGATGAGGTCATGGTCCCCGTCAGGGGACTCGGAGCCGGGCAGGTCGAACAGCTTGACCGGCAGGAGGGCATCGGAGATGAGCACCTCGATCTCCAGGACCCGGCGGTTGATGTGCTCGCGGCGGCGGTCGGTCACCTTCCCGTCGGCCGCGCCGTACGAGGCGACGACGGCGGGCGGCAGGTCGCTGCCTATCTCGACCCAGTCAGAGCCGTCGAACTTGACGCGCAGCAGGCCGCGCCCGGAAGCGTTGACAGACGGGTCGTCACCGACCGGAACGACGGTGGACGGGCAGGCGGTGGTCGGATTCGCCGACGACGGCAGTATGCCGGTGTACTCGCCCTCGTCATCGTCGCCGTCTACCAGCCAGTACTCCAGGCGGCCCTGCAGCCCACTGATCAGAAAGCTCTTCCCGGCCGACTGGCGGCCGAGCATGCCGACGTTGAGCAGGGTGGACAGTGCGCGGGTGCGAAGGCTGCGGATGCGGACGACGTCGGCGGCCAGCTCGTCGACGTCCTGCGGGGCGTCATCCTGGTTTCCGAGCGTCTCCAGCCACGTCTCGCAGCGGCCCAGCAGACGCGCCAGATCATCACGTGTTTCCTCTACCCCCGTCACGCACAGACATATACCGCATCGCGGCTTTCCTGTCGAGGGCCACGCCAGTTCCAGCGGCATCGGCGCCCCCCGCCGGTTCCACGGCATACCGAGGTACCGGAAAAGAACCCGTGAAAACAGGTGCCTTGCCGCAGGAAACCCGGCCCCGCGGGAGGCGGGAATAAAACTCCTCCGCGCACCGCTCCCTTATTGCGGGAATGATCATCCCGCTGGCCTGCCCTGCCGCACAAGGCCCGGCCGCACGGCCAGCGCCATCCGCTCGCCGTCCACGCACTCCGGCCGGGTCACACCCACTCCGATGCCGCCGCATTGCCCGCCGTATTGCCAGGCTGTACAGTCGGATATATGAAGCCGATGACTGACATTGCGTGGGCCTGGTTGAGCCAAAACCGCTGCCATATGTACACCAATTATTAACGTTGTCACT
>NZ_CAKKTL010000267.1:0-6520 GCF_920664355.1 Protofrankia sp. CiP1_Cm_nod2 | reverse complement strand
CGCCGGTGGCGGCCCGGGCCGGGCCGACCAGGCAGGCGCCGGCGGCGAGCAGCACGGTGCCGGCCGCGGCCAGCCCCGCCGTCCGGGCCGTCCGGCCCGTGTGCCCCGGCCGGCCGAGCAGCCGGGAGGCCCACCAGATGCCGACCAGCAGCAGCGGACCGGCGATGGCGAACTGCTCGACCAGGCCGAGCAGCCACAGCAGGCCCAGCGGGTCGAGCTGGGCGGGCCGGTCGGCGTACCAGTCGCCGCCGGCGCCGGCCAGCCAGTTCCGTGACACCAGGTCGAACCAGTTCCCCACGTGCGCCAGGCCGGCGACCGCCTGTGGGCCGAGCTGCCGGGCCTGGCCGGGCGGGCTGAGCAGCACGGCGAGCCCGACGGTGGCGACGAGGGTGAACAGCAGCAGCGGGAGCCGCTGCTTGACGTGCTCCCTGACATGGCCACGGTAGACGCCGGCCAGGCCGGGGCCGGCACGGCCGTGACCGTGGTCGTGGCTGCGGCCGTGTTCGTGGCCGTGTTCGTGGCCGTGCCGTTCGCGCGTTCCGGTGGCCCGGGAGCAGGCGGCCAGCAGGACGCGGGTGGTCAGGTAGCCGCTGGCGGCGAGGAGAAGATCCGGCCCGAGCAGCTCCGCGCGGAATCCTCCGGTACTCTGCAACATCACCGCGAGTACCGCGACACCGGACACACCGATGACCGCACGTGACGGGGAAGAGCTCAGCGTACCGCCCTCCAGCCCGAGAAGCAGTCCCGGATCGTCTGTTCGGCGGCCCTGCCGGCGAACGACTCGTGCCGGTCCCGCAGCGGGTCGACGGTGCCCGGATTGACGTGGAAGTCCACCCGCCACCAGTACAGGCCGGCCAGGGAGCGTTCCCGCGCCATCTGGCAGGCGGCGGCGAACCAGCGTTGCTGGACGAGCTCGTTGACCGGGCCGCCGTTGTTCGGGTTGGCCGGATGCCGGTAGATGCCGTCCTGCGCCGGAGCGCCCACCTCGTACAGCAGCAGGTTGGGCATCCGGCCGCGGGCCCGGCGGTCCAGCCAGGAGTGCCAGCCCGCGGCCAGCTCCGCCACGGAGGCGTCATCGGGCAGCTGTAGCTCCGGGTAGGCGTCCACCCCTGTCCGGTCCACCGGCAGCCGCACCGTGGTGTGCACGAACGTGTCCCAGTTGAACGCGTACCCGGTCTCGCCGTGGAACAGGGTCCGGGCGTACCCGGCCAGCTCCGTCCAGCGCGGGTCGCCTTCCAGCGAGCTGAGCTCTGTGCCGATCACCACGGTGGCTACGCCGGTGCGCGCGGCAAGGACCAGGTAGGGCGTGAGGAAGCGGCGGTAGGAGGAGAACCAGGCGTCCCGGTCACCCGGCCTGATCGTGCCGCGCCAGTCCAACGGGTTGGCGGCGGTCAGGGTGCGCTCGTCGAGCGTCGGGCGCAGGGTGACGCGCAGGCCGGAGCGTCTGGCCTCGTCCACGAGGATGCCGAGGCGCTCCGGCGTGGGGGTGGTCCGGCCGCCGTGGACGGCGTTGGAGCGGGCCGTGTCGGTGAAGAAGGGGAAGGAGACGCACAGGGCGTTGGCCTCCAGGCCGACGACGTAGTCGACAACCTGGCGGGCCTTGGCACGGGCCGTTTCGACCGGCTCGTCGGGATTGTCGTCCCAGTAGACCTGGACGCCGAGCTCGGGCCGGCCGGGCTGCCAGGGGTAGGCGACCGCGAGGCCGGCCCCCGCATCCGCCCGCGGGCCGGCTGTCGCGATGGCCGGCGGTGGCGCGGCCGGGTGGAAGGCGGGGGTGCGGTCCTGGGGCGAGGCGGCGCAGCCCGTGCTCGCGGTGAGCATGACAAATACGGCGGCCAGCGTCGCGCCGGCCGTGCCCATTCTGATCACATCGGTTTCGCGATCACGTTGAAGGTGGACTCGCCGCCCCGCAGGAAGCGGACCAGCCCCCGGAACACCGCGATTGCCTCCAGCAGGGAGAAGAACGGGATCAGCAGCAGCAGGCAGGGCGGCTCCCACCAGCGGCGCCGCGAGTCCGCCGAGGCCGATACGTTGATCTTCAGGCCTTCCCAGTAGAGCCAGATGCTGTAGGCCATGTTGGCCGCCCAGACGGGCAGCAGCAGGACGCTGGCCGGGGTGGTGTCGGTGTCCCCGAGCAACGAGCCGACCAGGAGGATCAGCCCCAGGTGCTGGATCGGCCCGCACGCCCAGACCAGCACGTTGTGCATCAGCAGCAGCCGGTGGCGCAGTGGGATGCCGCGGTCGAACGCCAGCCGGAACAGCCCCCAGGACCAGCGCTCCCGCTGCCGGATGAAGTCGGCCACGGTGGCCGGGGAGGCGCCGTAGGAGCGGCCGGGGAACCAGTCGCTGCCGCCGGGGTGACGGCCGCAGAAGACCAGCGCGAACTGGGCGTCCTCGACGATGGCCTGCGGCCCGAAGTCCCAGCCGGTGGCCGCCTCCACCGACGCCCGGACCAGCAGCAGCTCCCCGTGCAGCCCGGCGCGGGGCACGCCGCGGCCGGTGGTGGCCGCGAACAGGCTGATGTCGCAGCTCGGGCGGACCGCGTCGGCCAGCCAGGTCAGCCTGTTCACCGCGTGTTCCCGCGGGTAGCTCAGCACCCCCTGGGCGAGGTGGCGGGCGTTCTGCCCGGCCAGCCACTGGGCGTTGAGGAAACGGGCCATGGCCTCGGCGGTGTCGGAGCTGACGCCGGTGTCGTCGTCCATGTGCAGCACCCACACGTCCTCCCTGGCCTCGCCCTCGGCGCAACGCAGCTCGTGGGCGTAGTGGTTCGCGCGGGCCTTGAACCGGGTGCCGTTCGGGGTGCGGTAGCCGCGGGGCACGGTCACCACGCGGATCAGGCGGTCCGTCGCCGCCAGCGCGGCGATCCGGTCGTGGGCGGCGCAGCCCTCCTCGACGACCACGTCCACCCGCAGGTGGGGGAAGTAGTCCGGCAGGTACCGGCAGAAGGAGCGGACGACCCGCTCGAGGGCGGGGTAGGTGTCGTGACGCCCCACCGTCGGGACGACCACGATCAGTGGGTCGCGCACGATTGCCGCGGTGACCGGTAGTTTGCGCTCGCGGCGCAGCCGGACGGCCGTGCGCACGCTTCCGTACATACCGATGGTGGTGTTTACGATGGGTAACGTCCAGACCACGGCCGCTATCCAGCCCATGAAGCCGAAATCGGGGTCGCGGGCCCAGGCCCACCATCCGAAGACACCGAACACCGTGAAGCCGATCAGAAACGAACTGAAACCGGGCCGCCATACCGACCGTTCCCGGGATTCGGTCAACGGCATCGTGTCGTGCGCGACGGAGTTGGCCCACTCCAGGGATTCCCGACGTATGAGATGTTCGGACGTGGTCACGCGGCTCCCCCCACAGGAGTCTGATCACGGTCCTCGAAACAATACGCCAGCCGGACCGGAGCGGGTGTATACCGTCGGCGATACGACGGCCGCCGTAGCTTACCGGCGGTCCCGCGGTGTGTATCAGCGCGGGTAGGCGGTGGTGCCTCGTGGTGATTCCGTTGTCGGCGCTGGTGCCCGGCCAGGCGCCGGCGCGACCCGCCCGGGCCTGGGCCGACGCGGCCTGGCGCAGGCCTGCGCCAGGCCGGTGCGACCGCTATGGGCCGGTGCGCCGTTGGGCCGGTGCGGGCCGTCATGGGCCGGCACGGCGGCCGTCGTAGGCGGCTGGGGCCTGCAAGCGGGCTGTGACCGGTCCCGCCGTGAGGCCGGATTCCCGGCCCGGCCGGGTTCCGCCCCGGAGCGGTGAACGCTACGCCGGCCGGGACGGGAGCTCCCGGCCGGGACGGGACATTCGCTCGGCATGCCCGGCGAGAAGCGCGGCGGTGGCCGACGGGTGGATCACGCGGCGGCCGTCGTAGTCGGGGTAGTGGGAGCCGTCGTCATCGCGTCCGGTGAGAAGCCAGAACTGGTCACCGTCACCGTCAGCTTCCTCGACCGCGGCCGTCCAGGCCGCGTAGACCGTGTCGCGGGCGGTTCCGCCGTCCCGCCAGGAGAATTCCTCCAGCACCGCCGGTACGCCCGCCGCGGCGGCCTCCCGGAAGTGGTCGTGAATCCAGCGGACACCCCAGCCCGGCGATTTTTCGCCCCATTGCTGGGGGTGCAGATGAAATGTCCCGTAATCGATCGCGGGCAGCTCGAGGAGCCGGTGCCAGACCACTCCCTCCTGGTTGGAGGACGGGTAGTCGGCCGTGCCGGCACGGCCGTGGAAGCCTTCGTCGCCGACCGCGACCAGCTGGCGGGGCGCCAGTTTACGGACATACCGGCTCATTTCGTCGGCCCAGGCGGTCAGGGTGTCCCCGGACGGGTCGGACGGGCAGCGGGGCTCATTGGCCAGCTCCCAGGCCATCACCGCCGGTTCGTGGTTGTACGGGACGCCCGTGTACCGGTTCCGCCGGCCGGTCACGTGCGCCACCCAGGCCCGGTAGCACTCCTTCATGGCGCGGTGGCGGAAGAAGTCGTCGTGTCCGGCGGAGAACCACGTGGCGTACTGGGGAATTCCCCCGAAGTCGCGCCAGTTGTTCGTCAGGGCGATCACCAGCCGCAGCCCGAGCTGCCCGGCCCGGAAGACCGCGTGGTCCAGCGGCTCGAAACCGTCCTCGTCGTAGCGGAACGGCTCCGGTTGCAGTACCACGCCGTCCGCCGGAGTTCCGTCGAGGAAGCCCCAGCAACGGACCACCCGCAGGCCGAGCGCGGCGGCGTCGGCCAGGACGCTGTCAGCCATCCGTTGGCTTTTGTAGTGCAGGTAGTAGTTGTTGGTGCCGCAGAAGCGGAAGCGTCTGCCGGCGAGCCGGAACGCGCCGTCGTGCACCTGGACGAAATCAGTGGTCCGACGACCGGCGGGACCGGATTCGGTGAAGGAGGACACGCTCCGGGAGAATACGGCTGCCGCCCACGGCGAAGCGTCCCCGAGTACGGGATACTGAGACGCCGGTCACATAGCCGTGCGTAGCTGCACGGGTGATGTGCCACGTAGGCGACGGCCCGTACAAGTGACGGGCTAGATGAATGACGCTCTGCATAACAGCCGTCGGCTGTCGGAAAAAGATCGCGGCACGCGCGTCGCCGCCGCCCGCCGGACCGGAAAACACGCGGCGTACACACACGCCCGACGCGGGTTCCGGATGGGTGTTCACGGATGGCAGCCGTGCTGGCCAGCCGGGGTTCTAACCGGTCGCCGTCACCCGGCGGATTCGGTCGTTGCAGTTGTCGGTGATGTAGAGGAAACGTTCGGTCACGTCCAGCCCCAGGCCGTTGGGATCGCACAGGCGGGCCGCGGTGGCCGGCCCGTTGTCGCCGGAGTAGCCGGGTGCGCCGATACCGGCGACGGTGGTGATGACACCGTCGGTGCCGATGCGGCGCACCCGGTTGTTGTCGGTGTCGGCGATGTAGAGGCGCCCGTCGCCGGCAACCGCGACACTGCCCGGGTTCGCCAGGTGGGCCGCGGTGGCCGGCCCGTTGTCGCCGGAGAAGCCCGCGACGCCGGTGCCGGCGATGGTGGTGATGACGCCGTCGGAGCTGACGCGGCGGACGCGGTTGTTGGCGTTGTCAGCGATGTAGAGGTTGCCGGCGGTGTCCGCCGCCAGGCCGCCGGGCCCGGCCAGCCGGGCCGCGGTGGCCGGCCCGCCGTCGCCGGAGTAGCCGGGTGCGCCGGTGCCGGCGACGGTGGTGATGACGTCGTTGGTGCCGATGCGGCGGATGCGGTTGTTGCCGCTGTCGGCGATGTAGAGGTTGCCGTCGGCGTCCACCAGCACGCTGGTCGGTTTCGCCAGCTGGGCCGCGCTGGCCGGCCCGTTGTCGCCGGAGAAGCCCGCGACGCCGGTGCCGGCGACGGTGGTGACGGTTCCGACGACGTTGATGCGGCGGATACGGTTGTTGTCGGTGTCGGCGATGTAGAGGTTGCCGGCCCGGTCCCGGGCCACGTCCGTGGGCGTGGCGAAGTAGGCCTGGGCGGCGGGCCCGTTGTCGCCGGAGTAGCCGTACGTGCCGGTGCCGGCGATGGTGGTGATGACGCCGTCGGTGCCGATGCGGCGGATACGGTTGTTGCCGGTGTCGGTGAAGTAGACGGCACCGGTGCTGTCCACCAGCGGGTCGTCCGGCCTGCTCAGGTCGGCCGCGGTGGCCGGCCCGTTGTCGCCGGAGAAGCCCGTGGCGCCGGTGCCGGCCACCGTTATGATCACGTCTGGTCGCGGCGGCCGGCTGATCAGCAGAACGGTGACCACGATGGCGGCCACCGGGACGGCCACGGCCACGACGACGGCGGCGGCGATCCGGCGACGCCGCCGGCGGCGGGTGCCGTCCACCGCCGGCGGCGGGGCGGCCGGCACGGGCTCGAGCGCACGCCGCGCGGTCACGTCGGCGTCCCGGCCGGCCTGCCAGCCGGTCGCCTGACCCCGGCCGGCCCACCGGTCGGCGTCGCGGTCCCGCGGGGCCCGCTGGTCGGCGTCGCGGCCGATGCCCGCCGGGACCGCTGGCGCCCCGCCCGCCCGGATCCGGATCGTGGGCTGGGCCACGCT
>NZ_CAKKTL010000266.1:4704-6674 GCF_920664355.1 Protofrankia sp. CiP1_Cm_nod2 | reverse complement strand
GTGCCCGCGCCGCGGCGGGCTGGGCCCGCCCGCCGACCGCGGCCGCCAGCAGCAGCGCACCCGGGCCGACCGGCGCCGGATCGGCGAACGGAGGCGACCCCGCCCCGAGCCGGGCGGCCGTGTCACGGATCAGCTCCCGCAACGCCGTCACAGTGCCCGCGGTGGGACGGCCGAGCGCGCCGGCTTCCCGCAACGGACCGACCGGCGGTGGCGCCGGCCGTCCCGTGGCGTCACCCGCCGGCCGGCCTGCGGTGTCAGCGGCCCAGGCGAGCACCCGGCACGCGGTCGTCTCCGCGTTCATCCGGTGGTCTCCCAGTAGGGGGTGAGCACCATGCTCTCGCCACCATCCCGCGTCCTTCTTGCACTCCTTGTACCTCTTGTATCTCCTGCGCTTGTTGTAGGTGCGCTTGTCGTACTTCCGTCGTCGGCGGTATCGGCGGTATCGGCGGCCTCCGCGTGGTAGAAGCGCAGCACCCGATCCCGCGGGTCGTCCCGGTCGATGTTGACCAGGCCGGCGACCTGCCAGAGCCGGCGGAACGTGGTCGTGTGCAGCTCGACGTCCACCGACGACAACCCGATCTCGCCGGTGGCCGGGAACAGGTGGGTGTGGTACCAGCCGACGAGCCTTTCGTCCCGGCCGCGGCCGGCCAGCTGCTCGTTGATCCGCAGGAAGCTCTCGCCGGTGAAGGTGAAATGCAACAGGGACGCACCGGTCCGCTCCGCCGCGATCGCCGCCGTGATCTTCACGAGGTGGCTGCCGGGACGGTCCGCGTCACGGTAGACGTGACCGGCGAGAAAACCGCCTTCCTCCACCTCGGCCGAGAACTCCGTCCGGCGTTTCAGGGCGTCGGCGACGTCACGGTCGATCACCACCGTGACTCCCGGCGCAGCCGTGGCCGTAAGCATGGCACCAGCACGGACGCCGGCACCGGCGTCTGCGTCTGCGCCTGCGTCGGTATCGGCGTCACGGTCAGCCACGGGCAGCACGACATCCACGTCAGGTATTTCAGCGGGTATTTCGGCGTCGGGTATCTCGGCGTCCGCGCCGGACATCTCGGCGCCGGATATCTTGACGTCGGCACCGGGTGTCCTGGCCACGTCGGCGACGAGATCGGCGAGAGTCGCGGCCGGGGGGCCGGGCTCGTGGATCTCCTCCAGATGGAAGGCCCGGGGACGGCGGGAACCCACCGTCACCTCAACCCGGCCCTCCACCTGCGGGGCGGGCCGGACCAGGGCCACCCGGTCGAAACCGGGGCCGCGGATACCGAACCCCCAGTGCTTCTCCGCCGGGATCTGCTCGGCGAGCAGCCGCTGCAACGGCCGGGCGATGATCTCCCGGACCGAGTGCGGATGCTGGTAGAGCAGCCGACCGTCCCGGACGATGCGCACCCGCACGTAGCCGTGACTCGACCGGAGATTGACCACCGAGGGGCTGCCGGCCAGCTCGGAACGGTCCGCGACCGGCAGGAACAGCAGCTCGAAGCGGCTGCCGACCAGAGCCTCACCCAGCACCCGCTCGAAGACGGTCTGCAACAACGGGACGAGCGGTACCCGACCGACCCGGACGTAGTCGTCGGTCCGGTACAGCTCGACCTCGGTGCTCCCGGCGCTCATCGTCCGTCAGCCCCGGCCCCAGCCCCGGCCTGCGGGTCGTCACCGGTTGCCTCGACGCTTTCGACGACGTTGCGGTAGGTCTTACGCTGCCGCGGCGCCTGGAACAGGACCCGCCCGCCGATCTCGGCTATCCGACCCTGGTTCGTGACGACCCATTCGGCGGCCGCCCGGTCGTAGTAGTTGCCGCGGACCTCGGGCCGGCCGAAGGCGTCCAGCCGGCCGCTGTCCTCCAGCAGGCTGTAGTTACGGAACGCGGCCATGTCCACCAGGATCTGGCAGAGCTCACCGAAGTCCAGGGACGGCCGGTAGGACTCGGCCAGCGCCCCGAGGCACACCAGCCCCTGCTGGGCCTCGTG